>CAZKKD010000110.1:0-3727 GCA_964553265.1 uncultured Planctomycetales bacterium
CCGGTGTAGGCGTAGGCTTCGCCGCGCTCGGGATACCAGACCGCCTTGCCGGCGAAGGTCTCGCCCCCGCCGATATTGAACGGGCCGGGATCGAGCCCCTCGTTCGGATCCGAGAAGAGCGTATCGACAAAGAAGCCGTCCGGCGTGTAGACCGCCTGGGTGTTCCACTCCGACGCACCGACGAGGTACCCGTCCCCGATCACGCCGGCCTGCCCCCAGTGGTGATACACCTCGCCCGGCTTCGCGACGCCGGTGGCCTTGCGTCCGGCCAGCCAGAGGCGCTTGCCATCGGGACCGAACTTGGTCCACTTCACCATCGCCTTGCCGCCGGTGTGGCCGAGGCCGAGGAGGTGATGCTCGGTCCACTCCTTCGACGCGTACTCCGTCCCGCGTCCGCTGGTGGTGAAGGTGAAGTACAGACTCCCGTCCGCGTCCGGCTCGATACCGAAGATGCCGGTGCGGGGCGAGTACCCGATGCGCGAACTCTTGAGGAACGGCACGATCTCCTCGGCGATGACGCGCGCTTCGTCCCACTTCCAGGAGAGAACCCCGAAGTCGTCGATGCGGTCCACCGGCACGAAGTACGCCCGGTTCTCGCTGTCGGTGAAGCGCAGGTTGCCGTCCGGGTCCAGGTCGACCGGACCGAACTGCCAGTTGGCGCGGTCGTCAAGCCGGTCGCCGAGCGAATGCCCCGCCAGCGAGTGGATTCGGGTCACTTCGTCCGGGTCGACGCGGCCGTCGTGGTCCCGGTCCGACCAAGCTTCCAGTCCCGGCGCCACCGCAATCGTGCGCAGGCGACCGCGGGCCGGCTTGATGTAGTTGATCGGCGTCAGGGTAGCCCCCTCGACGGTCAGGATCGCCGCCGCGCCGCCCATCGGATTGGCGATCATGTACTGCACACCGTTGGCGCCCAGGACGCAGTCCGGCGTCCGGTAGCCGCCGCCGAAATGGTGAAACGCCTCGGGGTACTCCATCTTCTCGAAGTTCCAGTACGCGTCCACGCCGCCGCTGCTGCCGTCGCCCTTCAGCTTCGCGCGGATGAGTCCGGCATGCCCGGCCGAGTAGACGAGGAGCGGATCGGTCGCGTCCGGCCAGGTGGCGGGCGAGTAGCCGACGTCGCCGAACCACTCCCGGACGAGACGGTTTTCGCCGATGGGGAACTGCGCACTGTTGGGCGCGGCGGGTTCGGCGCCCTCCGGTTGCTGCGGATCGCCGATGGCATACTTCTGGAAGACGCACGGCGAGGAGGCTTGTGCAACGAAGAGGTTGTCCGCTTCGTCCACGTGGAGGCCGGCCGGGTTGCGCAGGAAGGCGGAGTCGTACGTCCCGCCGTATCCCCGCCCCCCGCGCTCGCCGATCCAGCCGACATGCACGCCGTGGCGGTTGTAGACCCAGACCTGGTGCGTGGCGCGCACTTCGCTCACGTAGATCCGCCCCTCCGCATCCAGCGTCACGTCCCAGACATCCCCGCCGTGGATGCCGAGGCTGGTCCCGCGGCGCTCCACCTCCGGCCGCCCGGAGCGCCACCGCATGAGCTGGGCCGAGCGGCGGTCCTTCTCCCGCTGGGAGAGGATGAGGAGATCCCCGTTTTCGTCGAGGCAGACACCGCGCGGATGCTTCACCGTGGCGCTGCGCTTCTCTTCGCCGGTCTCGACGTCGTAGACCACGACCCGGTTGTCGTAGTACTGCGGCACGAAGATCTCGGTCTCGCTCACCGCGATCCCCACCGTCTGCGGCAGAGGCGAGACCGTGCTGAGCCGCGGGACTTCCGCCCCGCCGCTGGTGAGGATCAGGCAGCCCTCTTCCTCGCTGAAGGGGGCGTAGAGGCCCGTCTCGGCGTCGATGCGGACAAGCTCGTTGTTCCGCCAGCCGGCGACGACGAAGACGTACTTCCCGTTCGACGCGCAGCTGACGAAGGGGCCGTAGGTGCCGTGGCGCGGGGTGTTGGGCGTAATGCGCCAGAGGATTTCGCCCTGCTTGTCCGTCTTCACCAGGACGCGCCCGCCCTCGGTACCGAGCCAGAGGAAATACTGCCCCGAGGCGTCGGACGCGACATCCATCGGCGGCAAGCCGATGGCGCCCCAGTTGCCCTTGCCGTCCTTGGTCTCGAAAGGCCGCTTGGCGCTCGTCCCGACCGCGCCCATGAACTCCAGGCGCAGCCCGTCGTGGGCATACGCCTTCCAGGTGTACTCGCCCTTCGGCATCGGGTTGCCGAGCCAGTCGTACCCGTCCCAGTAGACCTTGCTCGTTCCCTCGGGCCGCAGTTCGCCGCCGATGAGTTCGCGGATGATGCGGCCGTCCTCCCCGACGATGCTGACGCTCACCTTCTTGGTGGCGGGCAGGTCGATCTCGAACGCGGTCCCCTTCCCCTTGGCGGCCTCGGCAAGATACGCCTCCAGGCCCGGGCGCCGCGGCTCGATGTTGTTCGTTTTGGAGAAGACGATCCGCCCCCACTTCGGCACGCTCCACCACGCCCAGCCGAAGCTGCCGGTGCTCGCCGTCTCGAGGAAGGCGGCCCGCTGGGTGGTGCCCTGCGGCCAGATGACGGTCCAGTGCGCAGTCATGGCCTCGCCGGGCTCGAAGGGGTTCTTGCCGTCCTCGATCCCGAGCACCTTCCACGTCAGCCGCGCTTCCATGATGTAGCGGTCGGGATCCTTGTACTCCTTGAAGACCACCTCCGCCCCGTCGGGGTTGACCAGCTTGTTCCCGTAGGGCGGCCCGTCGGCGATGGTCAGGTTCGGCGTCTGGCTCACCGTCTCCTGCCAGAGCGTGACGGTCTTGATCTTGCCGGGGTGATTGCGCGGATCGGTCTTGTCCCGGCTGGCCAGCTTGAGCGGATAGGGCAGGTCCGGGTCGACCACGAAGCGGAACTCCACGTCGTGCCCGAGCCAGGGGCGCTCGCCCGGCTTGTTGGTGTTCACCAGCGGCCCGCCCGAGGTGAGGATCTCGCCGCAGATGTAGAGCGCCTCGTCGTCGTACATCACCGCCACGTCCCCGCTGAAGCGGTCGGCGATGACCTCGCTGATGGTGAACCACTCCTTTCCGCTCAGGTCCCAGTCGTCCAGCTTGCCGTCGAGGACAACGGTCGCGCCCTCGGGCGCCGGCACGGCCACCATCTCGCCGTCGGTGGCGTCAAGCGCCCGGGCGGCACCACCGGTCAGCAACCAGAGCGTCGCCAAAAGCGCCCAGATACCGGGAACAAGCCTCAGCCGGATCGTCCGTCGGTTCCCCATCATTCCGTCCTTTCTTCATGAACAAGCGTGCAGATTTGAAGTCGTCTCAACGTTCCAGGGTGACATATTCGTTGCCCGTGCGCCCGAACCAGGCGGGCAGGCACTTCGCGCCGTGGGTGTTCGCATAGAGGACCGCGATGCTCTCGATCGGCATCAGGAGGTCGGTATACGGACTGTTGTCCTCGCGAATGAAGCCGCCCTCGCCGGTGATGCTGTGCTGCCCGACAGGCGGCGCAGCGCGGTATTCGCCGGGCAGAACGCGCCACTCGCAGGCGCCATCCGCCCCGAGCAGGTTCGCACCCGCCGGTCCGCCATCCGCAAGGTGACCGGCGGCCTACGTCTGGTGCCCAAAGGTCTGTGGCGGGCCGACGCCGTCGGCCCGGGTCCTCTCGACCGTGTTGGTCCGGTCCCGCCGCCGAACAGAGCGCCCGCCCCTACGGGCCGGCCTCCGCTCCCCCCCACGCCCCCCCCCCCCCCCCCCCCACCCCCCCCCC
>CAZKKD010000110.1:3737-10579 GCA_964553265.1 uncultured Planctomycetales bacterium
GGTGGCATACGCCAGGGGCAAAAGGGTCGGGGGCGGGACGATGGCGGGGGCCTGGGTCTTCTGGGCGAGGTTGATCCGGTCCGCCAGAAGAAGATAGCGCCGGTCCATCCGGTCCGGCTTCCGTTCCCGCGCACGCCGCGCCATCTCCTGCAGCAACGGCAGGGGCCGGGCCGGGCGGCGCGAATCGTACGTTCCCCCGCCCGCCGCCGCGGCGCGCTCCGTACCGGGCCGGTTGTAGGTGTGGCAACCGAGATAGACGTACCCGACGGAGTTCCCGCCCCGGATCCGATCCCGCACCGTCGGGCAGGCGCCGCCGACGCCGTGCGCATCGGCCTCAAGATAGACGTCCAGAAACCAGCGGTAGGACGCGTGCGACCAGAGGTGGTGCCCCCCGTGCTGATACTGGTACGGGGTGTCCGCGAAGTCGCTGTCGTACATGGCAAGGCCGACATAGGCCTGCCGCAGTTCCGACTGGCAGCTCGCCACCTCGGCGGCCTGGATTGCCCCGCGCAACGCCGGCAGCAAGAGCGCCGCCAGCACGCTGAGAATGGCGATCACCACCAACATCTCGATCAGCGTAAACGCCTTTCCGGTAATCCGTTGCGACATTTCTCCCCTCCCCGAACGCTTTTGCGGCACTGGCGGAAGAATTCGCTTGCTTCTGATTCTGCGTGATTTACAATAGAAAGAGTACATTAGAAATCAGGGATGTCAAGTTCTTTTCCTGTCCCAACGGAGACGCCTCGATGAGCAGCAGCGCACAAGGGGAGAACGGCTCCCGCATCGAGTCGATCTGCGGCCGCATCCGCGCGCGCATCCTGGACGGGACCCTCCCTCCCGGCCAGCGCCTGCCCAAGCGGACCGACCTCGAAGCGGAGTTCGGCGCCAGCAGCGCCACGCTGCAGCGCGCGTTCGACCGGCTGGTGGAGGACGGCTTCGTCGAGACGCGCCCGCGGCAGGGATCGTTCGTCGCGGCCCGGCCGCCGCACCTCTTCCGGTACGCGGTCGCCATCCCGGTCGGCGTGCGCGGCAACCTGTGGAACCGCTACTGGCAGGCCCTGCAGAACGCCGCCGAAGCCATCACCCGCGAGACCGACCGCCGGGTCGAGCTCTACACCGGCGTCGACCGGAACGTCCGCGACGAAGACCTCGACCGGCTTGTCCTCGACATCGAGCGCCACCGCCTGGCCGGCATCGTCTTCGCGCACAGCCCCTTTCCCGCGGCCGGAACGCCGGTGCTGGACACCCCCGGCCTCCCCCGGGTGGTGCTGATGGGCTCCTCCGACCCTGCCATGCCGGTCGTCGGCTTCTCTCCCATCCGCGAACGCGCCCTCGACCTCCTCGCCGAACGGGGCCGGCGGCGCATCGCGATGATCACGCTGCCGTGGACCTCCGCCGAGCACGTCGAGGCCTTCCGGCAGTGCGTCACCGAGCACGGCATGGAGACGCGCACGGCGTGGATCCAGGCCGTAGACCTGCGCACCCCGCGCTGGGTGCGCCATGCCGTCGAACTCCTGCTCGACGGTCCGCCGGCCGAAACGCCCGACGCCATCTTCCTGACCGACGACAACCTGATCGAGGCCGCCTGCACTTCGCTGGCCGCCCAGCCGGTGCGAACGCCCGCAGACCTCGACCTTGTCTCCCACGCCTGCCTCCCGGCCCCGGTCCCGGGCGCCTGGCCGGTCCACACCGTCGGCTACGACATCCGCGAGGCACTCGAAACCGCCATCGAGCTGATCGACGCCCAACGCAGGGGCGACCCCATCCCCCCGGTTACGACACTCCCCGCCCGATTGGCCCCACGGCGCGCCGATCCGGCGCCGCCCAACGATCCGTTCGCCGCCTACGTCGATCTCGGCGCACCGCCGCATCCTGGTTCCTGAATCCCCCCTGCCGGCCCGTCCGGCCCGCCGCAAGGAGATCCCGCCATGGACCCGCTTCCCGTCGTCTTCGACAACGGCCTCTCGTTCGACCTGCTCCGGGACGGCGACCGCACCCCCGGCCTCGGGACGGTGCGCTTCGGCCGGACGCCGCTCCGGTCGGCGGCGCAGCCCTGGACGCTGTACTTCGAATCCGAGACCGGGCTCTCGTTCGCGCCGGACCGCCTGCTCGACCTCGAACAGAACGGCGCCGAGGCGACCGTCACCCTCCGCATGGCCGGCGCGTGGATGCCCCGCATCCAGGACGCGGACGCGATGGGCGACGCCCGCATCCGCGCCCCCCGCCTCGCCGACGCCGGCGCCACCGTCCGCTGGCGGTTCCGCGCGGTCGAGGAAACCATCGACGAGAACGCCTGGCCCGGCCTCGCCATGCGCATCGAGGTCGAGAGCCCCGGCCACCCGCTCCACTGGCTCCTGGAGGCCGCGACCTGGGAGATCGGCGGCGACGCCGCGGGGTGCGTCCTCATCCAGCAGGACGTGAGCTGCATCGACCTGGAGCAGGCCGTCCGCGCCGACAGCGCCTTCAGCACCATCGAGCGCTTCCACACCGAGGCCGCCGGCGCCTGGGGCGGAAGCTACCCGATGGACATGATGCCGCGCGCGGCCGGGGCCTCCATCTGCGACTTCCAGGCCAAGGACGACCTCGCCCTCTGCCTCTTCGCCGAGGCGCCGGGGCTCACCCGCGCGCGGCTGGAGAAGCGCGCCGACGAGCGCGTCATCCACCACCTCGACCGCCCCTTCTTCCCGCTCGGCGAGCGCGTCGCGGCGCCGGAGCGGACGCTCCTGGTGCACCGGCACGCCGCCCCCCTGGCCCGGCACGAGCGGCGCAATCTCTGGCTCGACTGCTTCACCGAGGTTCGCCGGCGCATCCACCGCACCTACGGCTTCGCCCTGGAGGTCCCCCTCCCCTGCGTCCACAGCCATCTCTGGGACAACGATCTCAAGGCGCGCGGCCCCGCCTGGCGCGAGCCGCTGATGGCGGCGCTCCCGCTCTACCGGCGCCTGGGCTGGACCGAATTCTTCACCCACGGCGTCTGGGAGTCGGTCACCGGCGATCCCGAACGCCGCAAGGGCGAAGGCAACATCTGCTGCCCCTACGCCTTCCGCTATGCCGACGCCTTCGGCGGGGCCGAAGGGATGAAGGCGCTCTTCGACGCGGCGCACGCGGCCGGGACGGAGGCCTACCAGTGGTTCGGCTTCCAGTTTGCCCGCTGGGCGCCCCTCTGGCAGGAGCACCCCGACTGGCTGCTCCGCGAAGCGAACGGGGACCCGTGGGACGGCGACTACAACATCCTCTGGTGCGGCCGGCTGCGCACCCCGTTCCGCGACCTCCTCTACGAGCAGATCGCCGCGGTAAAGCGCGAGACCGGCCTCGACCACATCTTCTGGGACTCCTACCACAACCTCGGCGTCACCTGCGTCGACTGGCAGGCGCCGGACAAGGCGCCGCAGGCGGAGGAGGTCTTCCGCTTCCAGGCCGCGCTGCAGCAACTCGGCTTCAAGCAGCGCTGCGAGACGACCACCATCTTCGGGGTCTCGCAGGTGGGGATGTACGGGTTCGAGGACGACGCCTTCCGCCGCCGGCTCTGGAGCGACACGGTGCGCAACGACGACGCCTTCGCCCTCCTGGACACCTCGCCCTGCTTCTTTTCGAAGGAGCCGCCCCTCGCACCCGGCCGAATCGGCCCGGAGGAGTACTTCTGGCTCATGGGGCACCGCGCCGTGCCGATGGCGGGCGCCAACCCGTGGGCGGACGGCTACTCCACCACCACCCCGTCGGCCGCCTGGCCGGGGGGCGAGCACGCCGAGGCCTACGCCGCCTGCAACGCGCTCTACCACCAGGCGCTTCCGCGCATGCACCGGCTGCGCGTCACCCCCGACGGCGGCCACGCGCTCTGGCTCGACGCGGACGGAACGCCGTCTGCGATCTGGGCCTTCCGCGACGGGCCGGCGGACTGGACCGGCCCCGTGCGGGCCCTGCGCGCCGGACGGAGCGACACCGCCGCCGGCCGCCTCGACCTGGCGGCGGGCGAGGTGTACCTGCTGGGGTAGGGTCGGAAATGCCGCAGGGCTGCGGGGTCGACCGTACGCCGGACGGCCGGCGTCAGGACGCGTGGTCGTCGGCGTAGCGGCGGACGTGTTCGTCCCGCACCGGGCCGGCGACCGACAGGGCGTCGCGCACGGCGGCCAGGTCGACGTCGAGTTCCTTCGCCAGGCGGCGGGCGGCGGGCGTGGCCCGGACGGCGCCGGACGGAGCGGGCGCGGCGTCCGCATCCTCTTCGCCCGGCCGGATGCGGACGGTCACCTGGCGGGCGCGCTTCTGCAGCAACAGCGCGTTTTCGTCGCGGGCGGCCTGCACATCGTCGCGCTCGGCCTCGGCGCCCACCACGCAGAGGATGAAGCCGACCGGCAGCGTGCTCTTCTCCGCGGCGAGACGCTCCAGGACAACACCGCTGACGTCCTCTTCCGCTTCGAGGGTGAACTCCGCCTTTTCGGTGACGAGCTCGGCCAGCTCCGCGCCGGGCGCCACCGCGTCGCCGACCGCTACCAGCCAATCGCGCACCGTGGCTTCGTTCACGTTTTCGGCCAGTGACGGAACCCGGACGAAATGCATGCGTTCTCCCCCTGTTCAGCGCCCGGCCCGCAGGCGATCGGCGATGCGGGTCTGCAGGCGGGTGTGGCGCTCCACCTTGCGCGCGGTCGTCTCGACGTCGTAGGGCGCCCGGCGGAAGCGCGCCCGCTCGGCGTCGACGGCGACCCAGCAGGCCCGCGGATCCCCGTCGCGCGGCTGGCCGACCGATCCGACATTGATGATCGCCGGCAGGGCGCCGATCGGCCACCCGTCGGGCAGGTCCGCCGGCGCGTGCCAGCCGCCCTCCCCGTCGATGACCCCGGGCGCATGGGTATGCCCCAGAAAGCAGAGCCCCTTCACCAGGTCCAGAATGGCCTGCAGCTTCTCCCCGATCCCGAAGCCGAGGTCGAGCGTATCCTTCTCTTCGACGTACTCGGTCACCGGGTCGCGCGGGGAGCCGTGGACGAAGAGAAACCGTCCCTCTTCGAAGCGTTCGGGCGCACGGGAGAGGAACCGCCAGTTCGCCCGCGTCTCCAGGCCGGAGAGCCAGCGCGGCTTGAGCTGCGAGCGCGTCCACTCCACCGCTTCGCGCGCCGCGCGGTTGAACCCAAGCGGCTGCTGCAGCACGGCGAGGTCGTGGTTGCCGCGCAGCGTCACGTCGCACCGGCGCCGGGCCAGGGAGACGCAGGCGGCCGGGTCCGGCCCGTAGCCGACGATGTCCCCCAGGCAGAGGATCCGCTCGATGCCCTGTGCGTCGATGTCGTCGAGAACGGCCTGAAACGCCTCCAGGTTCGCGTGGATATCGCTCACCACCGCGAACACCGGCTCACCGCCCTTCCAGCAACCGATCGCCCAGCCAGTCGTCCAGCATCGGATTGGCCTTGATCTTCTTCGCCGTCTTCTTCACGTCGTAGGCAACGCGGCGGAAGACCACGCTGTCGCCGTCGAAGAGCACGTAGCAGGCGTCCGGGTTGCGGTCGCGGGGCTGCCCGACGGAGCCGACGTTGACGATGGCCTTGCTGTCGGCGTCGAGCATGAAGATGTTCATCAGCATCTCTTCCGGCTTTTCGAACCGGCGGCCGGGCTCGAAGACGCCGGGCAGATGCGTGTGTCCGACGAAGCAGTAGCGATCAAACTTCTCGAACTGCGGCAGCAACAGATCCGGCTGCGACGCCTTCTTCGGCAGAAGATACTCGTTGGTCGGGTCGCAGGGCGAGCCGTGGACGTAGAGGATCCCGTCCTGCTGGTGCGATCGCGGAAAGGCCGACGCCTGGGCGAAGAGGTCCTTGCCCTCCTCCGTGCTCTGCAGTTCCTTCGCCGTCCACTCGATGGCGCGGCGGGCGCGGGCGTTGAAGCGCTGGCCGCCCTCCGTGAGCGCGAGTTCGTGATTGCCGAGAATGGTGACCCGATACCGCTCCAGGGTCTGGAGGCACTCCACCGGATTCGGCCCGTAGCCCACCAGGTCGCCGAGGCAGACAATCCGCCGGATGTCGACGCTGTCGATATCCGCGAGCACTGCCTGCAGCGCTTCGAGGTTGCCGTGGATATCCGAGATGATTGCGTGCTTGCTCATCGACTCTCGCCAGGAACGTGTCGGATCAGGCGGAAATCTCCAGGCCGTAGGCCTCCAGGACGGCGCGCAGGCCCGCCTCGTTCGCGGCGCTCATGGGGCAGAGCGGCCTGCGGAGCCCCCCGTTCCCCACCCCCATGAGGCGGCGAGCCGTCTTCACCGAAATGGGGTTGGTCCCGAAGAACACCCCCTTGCTGAGGGGCCGCCGCCTGTAGTCCCGGCGCATCCCCCCCGCCCGGCCCCCGGCGGTCCACGCGTCTCCGGCGCTGTCCCTGGCGGACCGCACCCCGCACGCCGCAGCGGTCAGCGCTCTGGCCTTCAGCCCGGACAGCACCCAGCTGGGCAGCGGGGCGCAGGACGGGTCGCTGGTGCTCTACGGCCTGGAAGAAGAGCAGCGCCTGGCCGGCAGCCGGGCAGGCGGACCGGTCAGCGCGCTGGCGTTTAGCCCCGGGGGCACGTGGCTGGCCGCGGGCAGCGCCGACAGCGCGGAGATCACCATGCTGAACCCCCGCTGGCGCGACGTGCGCCGCACGCCCACCGGCGGCGTGCTGGGGCTGGCGTGGTCGCGCCGCTCGCTGGTGGTGCTGGGGCCGGAGGGGCTGGCCCGCCGGGGGATGCCCGAACCGGGGCAGCCCCGCGCGCGGCCGGCGCTTCAGCTGCGGAGCACCGCCGGAGAGGTGGCGGCGGCGGCCCTCTCGCCCCGCGGCGACTCCGCGCTGGTCTCCGGCGGCGGCCCCCCCGGACTGCCCTCCACGTGCCC
>CAZKKD010000111.1:0-10537 GCA_964553265.1 uncultured Planctomycetales bacterium
CCTCGGCGTGCGCCGGGCCGTCCCAGGGGTTGGCGAGGCGGAGCGTGCCGGTGCGTTCGGCCGTGACGGTGACCGTGGCGACCGTGCCGCCCGCGCGGTCGGCGGAGAGACGGAAGCCGCCGGTCACGGCCATGCGCGCGAAGCTGCAGTCCGCCCAGGCCGCCGGCGCGCCGGCGAAGAGGTGCACCACCCCGCGGCGCTCCTGCACGCAGAACTCCTGCAGCGCGGTCAGCGCCGACATGCCGGCGTCCATCTGCATCTTTTCGTGGTCCAGGTCGGGGCCGCCCACCGGTCCTGCGCCCATCAGGCTGAAGCCGCTGAACGCGGCGTCGTGGAGGGTGCCGCCGCCCTCGTTGGTGAAGAGGCGCTTCCAGATTTCCAGCCAGAGCACCGCTGCGTCGGCGTTGCCGGCGCGGGTGTGCAGCATGCTTGCCCAGGGGATGCACCACCCGCTCCAGAGGCCGGGCCCCTGCCGGATCCAGTCCGCGAAACTGCGTTCCAGCACCGGGCGCCAGTCGGGATCCTCGAACCCGAGGATGTCGAACGGGACGATGCCGGCGAGGTGCGAGTGGTGCCGGTGGCTCTCCTCCAGCGGGGTGCCCTCCCAGAGGCCGATGCGTTCCTGCCCGTCCGGACCGATGCAGGTGGCGCGGGGGAGGGCGCCGCGGATGCGCGCCCAGGCGGGGTCGGGCGTCTCGTCCAGGTCGGCGGCGGCGGCCTGCAGGTCTTCGGCGAGGCGATGGATGCACGCGAGCTGGAAGCTGGCGTTCGCGCCCCAGGCATTCATGGCGGCGCCGCGGTACTCCGGCGAGACGCTGAGCGGCAGCACCAGTCCGCCGTCGCGCTCCTCCAGCATCGCTTCGTAGACGCGCATGGTGCCCGCCATGAAGGGGTAGGCGACACGCTCCAGGAAGTCCAGATCGCCGGTATAGCATACGTAGCGGTACATCATCTGCGCCACCCAGGCGGTGCAGCCGTGGTCCAGTGTCCCGGTCCAGAAGCCGCCCATCACCACGCAGCGGTCGTCCACCGCGTGCGGCAGCATCCGGCCGTCCTCGACGCCGATGAAGAGGCGCGCGTTCTGCCGCAGCGTATCGGTCCAGGAGTGGACCAGTTCGAAGATGGGCAACAGGTGCTCCAGGCAGCCGCCGTGGTAGGCGGGCCAGTAGCACATCTGGACGTTGATGTTGAAGTGGTAATCGCTTGACCAGGGAGGGAGTTGCGTCTCCTCGATCCAGGGGCCCTGCAGCGTGGCGGGCACGCCTCCCGGCCGGGTGAGGCCGGCAAACTTGTACATCCCGTAATCGTAGAGGTGCTGGAGCTCCGCGTGCGGCAGGCGGACCTCCGGGACGCGCCGCCAGTACGCCCGCCACCACTGCCGCGCACGCCGGCGCACCGCGTCGGCCGCGGCGTCGGCGGCCGTCACCACGTCCTTTGCGCGTGCGCGGGCGTCCTTCGGCGTCTCGCCGTAGACGGCGGTGAGGGCCAGCCCGTCCTCGCGGCGCCCGACCGCCAGGCAGAGCGGCGGGTCGGCGGGGCGCTCCTGCACCCAGCCCAGGTGCTCGCCCCGGCCGAAGTCCTGCGGGGGCTGGAAGCCGACCGCCGCCAGGGTCTCGCCCACGTACTCCCAGGACGGGACGCGGCGGATGCGCTCCGGCCCCGGCCCGTCCCAGTCGACCGCGACGAGCGACTCCGCTTCCATGTCCTGGACGAGGCGGACGCGTTCGGCAGTGCCGTCCCGGTCCAGCGTCACGGTGGCGACGCCAGCGTCCAGGTCCAGCCGGCCGCGGACGAGCCGCGCGTCCTTGCCGAAATCGAGCTCAATCCGGCCCAGCGGCAGCACGGTCGGGCGCGCCGGCAGGCCGGCGGGGGGCGGCGCGTTGTGGAAGAGGCGGTCCAGGCCTTCGCGGTCGTTGCGCTCCAGGCAGTCGCGGATGTTGGCGTAGGACATGGCTTCCGTCCACTCCAGCCCCCCGCGGTGATCCCAGAAGTCGGCCCGCCCCAAGGTGATGCACAGCACCCCGCCCTCGCCCCAGATCATCGCCCCGGTGATGGCGTTCCCCAGCAGCATGCCCGTGTGCGTGCGCGGCAGCGGAAAGGTCCAGTCGGCGGTGCGGCCCATCGCGGATCTCCTCAGTGTCTGGCCGGCAAGCCCGGCGGTACGGCACCGGCAGCGAACCGGCGCTCCAAGGTGCAGCGGCAAGCGTAGGTTGCGATCACGGCGCGTCAAGAAGGAAGCCCGGACGGACAAACTGCGGCAAGGGCAAAAAACCGTTGGCGGATGCCGGACACGCCCGGTATACTCCACCGGGAGATGCGGTTACCGGTTCGTCGACGGGAGAGGCCACGACATGGGGGGCAGCGCTTCGTCGGAGGAACGCCACACCGTGCTCCTGATCGAGGACGAGGAGCTGACGCGGCAGGCGTACACCCACATTCTCGAAACCACCGACGAATTCGATCCCATTGCGGTGGAGAGCGCCGAAGCCGCGCGGACCTGCCTGCGGGAGCGCGGGTTCGACGTCAGCGCATGCCTGGTGGACCTGCTCCTGCCGGGGGAGGGGGGCGAGGCCTTCGTCCAGTGGGTGAAGCGCGAGGCCCCGCACATCGCCACCATCGTCCTCACCGGCTGCCAGGAGGACGAGTCTTTCCTCCGGTGCCTCCGCCACGGCGCCATCGACTTCCTGCTCAAACCGGTCCATGCCGACAAGCTGATCGAGACGCTTTCCGACGCCATCCAGCGGCAGCGCCGTTTCAGCGAGGAGCCGGGCGGGATCGAGAGCGAGCACTTCCAGAGCGACTGGGTGGAGCTCACCGCCCCGTCGGAGATGGAGTACCTCAACCGCCTGCAGCGCTTTACCGAGACGCTGCTGTTGGCGCGCCTGCCCGAGTCGGTGCGCGAGGACCTGCGCCTCGCCATCGAGGAGGTGGGCCGCAACGCCATCGAGTGGGGCAACAAGTTCGACCGCGAGAAGCGCGTGCGCATCAGCTACTGCATCTTCCCCGACCGCATCGTCTTCAAGTTCGAGGACGAGGGGGAGGGCTTCAACCCCTACGCCCTGCCGGACCCCACCACCGACCCGATCAGCCACATCCGCAACCGGAAGGACATGGGCAAGCGGCCGGGCGGGTTCGGCGTCTTCCTCATCCAGCGCCTCATGGACGAGGTCGTCTACTCCGACCGCGGCAACATCGTGGTCATGTCCAAGTACCTCCGCCCCGACGCCTGAAGCGACCCCAGACGCCCCGGGCAGCGGCCCTGCGGGCCGGTATCGCCCAGCCCCGCCTGCAGCGAAAGGATTCCCATGCCCGTCACCGCCGAAGCCGTTGCCTCCGTCTTTCCCGTCCGCCAGGCCTGCGCGGTGGAGATTGTGCTCCGGAGCGACCGCCCCCTGCAGGCGGGCGAGACGCTGGAGGCGCAGTTCCCGCAGGCGTGGCTCCTCACCACGGGCCCGAGCTACTCCCGCAATCCCCAGCCGGACGACCCCGGCGCCGAGCACTACCTCGCCTTCGAGGCGGACGCCGACGGCCTGATGCTGGAGAACGCGGTCGAGCCCCGGCACGAGGTCTTTCCCGACGGCAACGTGCGCCACGGGCGGCGGCTGGTGGCGACGGTCGCAGCGGGGACGCTGCCGGCGGGCGCGCCGGTGCGGCTGCGGTACGCGAACACGTTTTCGCCCTACGTCGCGGGGACCGAGCCGGTGGCCCTCCGCATGGGCGGGGAAGCGCCGGCGACGCCGGTGCGCCTCACCGTCCTGCCGGGGCCCGAGGTGACCCGCCGCCTGCCCCTCCCGTCGGCGGCCGAACCGGGCGCGCCGCTGGCCGCGACGCTGGTGAGCCTGGACGCATTCGACAACGCCTCGGCCGCCACCTTCCGCGACGAGGAACTCGTCTGGATGGACGGCGCCTCCGCGAAGCGCTACATCACCTTCCGGGGGGCGATTCGCGTGCAGGCGCCCGCGCCGGCGCCGGGCGTGCACCGCCTGCGCTGGGGAGATGTGGTGAGCAACGCCGTGGTGGTGGAGGCCGGCCGGACCGGGCCGTACTGGGGCGACATCCACATCCACACCCGCCTCAGCCACGACGCGCAGGGGGACGACCCCTACCCCTACGCGCGCGACGTGGCCGCCCTCGACTTCGCCGGCGTCGCCGACCACTACTCCTCCATGGGCCCGGACGGCCACCGGATCAACCTCGCCTGGGCCGAGCGACACAACCGGCCGGGCCGCTTCGTCACCATCCCCGGCTACGAACGCAACGTCGCCTCCTTTACCGGACATCACAACGTCTACTGCCGCGACGTGGCGGCCTACGCGGAGGCGTCCACCCTCTGCGGCGGCTGCACCGACGGGGAGAGCCCCGCCGGGATCGAGGCCGCGACCGAGGGGCTGGACCCCGCGCGCGTCCTGGTGCCGCCGCACCACACCGGCAACGGCTTCGGCTGCCCCGTCGACCGCGCCCCGCACGCGGCGATGGACTGGACCGCCTGGAGCGGCGATCCCGGCCTGCGCCCGGTGGTGGAGATCTACAGCCACCACGGCCAGTGCGAGCTCTACTGCCCGCAGCACGCGCTCAGCTACGAGTTCAACCGCACCCGCAACCCCGAGCGCCGCGGCAACACCAGCGCGCCCGGCCCCTACTGGGTGCAGGACCTCTGGCTGGCGGGGCGCCGCGTGGGCGTCTTCGGTTCGTCGGATCAGCACACCGGCCAGGGCGGCCGGCAGCACGGCGGCATTGCGGCGGTCCTCGCGCCGGCGCTCACGCGCGAGGACGTTTTCGATGCCCTCCGCGCCCGGCGCTGCTACGCCACCACGGGCGAACGCATCCTGGTGGACTTCGCCGTCGACGGCGAGCCGATGGGCGGGACGATCCGCCGCGCGCCCGGAACGACGCTCTCCGTCGCCGTCACGGTGCGCGCGACCGCGCTGATCAACCGGGTGGAGGTGCTGCGGCACCGCTTCGGGGTCGACGCCGGTTTCGTCCCCGTCCTCAGCCTCTCGCCGCGCCCGGAGTCGCTGGATGCGGCGGCAACGCTGGAGGAGCCGTTCGAGGGCCCCTGCATGTACTACGCCCGCGTCACGCAGGAGCCCCTCGCCTGGCCCGACATGGCCTGGACCAGCCCGGTCTGGGTGGACGTGGCCTGAAGCAGCGTTTCAGGCCCAGCTCTCCCACTGCAACTGCCGGATGCGGCCGAAGTGCGCCCCGTTGTTCGTCACCAGCACCCGTTTGGTCATCAGGGCGACGGCCGCGATCATCACGTCGGCCATCCCGACCGGTGTGCCCGCCGCTTCCAGTTGTGCCTGGAGGCGGCCGTACTGGCGCGCCGCGTCGCTGTCGAAGGGCAGGATGCAGAGCGGCTGCAGAAAAGCGGTCACCGCATTGCGGAGCCGGCGGGACTTCCGCTTCTCCAGCCCGTACCAAAGCTCGGCTTCCGTGATCGACGCGACGGCTACCGCCTCGGGTGCGGTGGCGCGCAGTCGATCCCCGACGCCGCCGATGCCGCGCAGCGCATAGCTCACCGTATCGGTGTCGAGGAGGTAGGTCATTCCGCTTCTCCGGCGAAGGGGTCCCGCACCGGTGCGTCCGGGCGGGGAATGGTCTCGTCCCACGCCCCGAGGGCATCGAGAAATGACTGTGGCCACCCGGCGACCGGCTCGATGATGATCCGGTTCCCGTCCCGGTACTCCCGGACCCGGGTCCCCTTCGGCAGGCGGCACTCCCCCAGCAGGCGGACCGCCAGCGAGTTCCCGTTCTGAAAGACAACCGATTCCATCCCGGTCTCCTTACGCAAGAGTTGCCGTCCAGGTTGGGTATATCCCAATAGGATGTACTTGCACGCGAATTTCTCTCTCGCCCCTCGTTTTCTGTAGCGTTGCAGAATGGCGGACGGGCGGGTACCATGCGGTGGACGTTCAGGAGAAAGGACACCGATGGAGTTCTTCGACACGCACTGCCACCTCGACTTCCCCGACTACGCCGAGGATCGCGACGCGGTGGTCGACCGCGCCCTCGAGGCCGGGGTCGCCGGCATGGTGGTGGTCGGCACCTGCCTGGAGACGAGCCGCCTGGCCATCCGCCTCGCCGACGAGTACGACGAGGTCCACGCCGCGGTCGGCATCCACCCCAACCACTGCGCCGACCACGACGAAAGCGTGCTCGATCCCCTCGCCGAGATGGCCACGCACGAGCACGTTGTCGCCGTCGGCGAAACCGGCCTCGACTTCTACCGCGACCGCACCCCGCGCGAGCTGCAGGAGCGCTTCTTCCGCCGGCACCTCCGCATCGCGGCCGATCTCGGCAAGCCGGTCATCCTCCACAGCCGCGACAGCGGCGGGGCGCTCATGGACGTCATCGAGTCGGTCGGCGCCGACGCCATCACCGGCGTCTTCCACTGCTTCACCGCCGGCCCGGAGGTGCTGCGTCGGGCGCTCGGGGCGGGGCTCCGCATCGGGCTGAGCGGCATCGTCACCTTCCCCAAGGGCGACAACGTCCGCGCCGTGGTGCCGGACATTCCCGACGACGCGCTCCTCCTCGACTCCGACGCCCCCTTCCTCGCCCCGGCGCCGCACCGCGGGCAGCGGAACGAACCGGCCTACGTCCGGCACATCGCCGAGACGCTGGCGGACATCCGCGGCGTCGCCCTCGCCGACGTCGCCCGCATCACCACCCGCAACGCGCGCGAGCTCTTCGGCCTGCTCGACGCCGATGCCGCGGGGGGCGGCGCGGTGGCCTACCCCATCCGCGACAGCCTCTACCTCGCCATCACCAACCGCTGCACCAACGACTGCGGCTTCTGCGCCCGCAACCGCGCCTGGCGCGTCAAGGGGCACGACATCCGCCTCGACCACGAGCCGTCGACCGCCGAGGTGATCGAGGCGATGGGCGAAACCTCCGGCTACGACGAGGTGGTCTTCTGCGGCTTCGGCGAGCCGACGCTGCGGCTCGACGTGGTGGCGGCGGTCGCCGAGGAGCTCCACCGCCGCGGCCAGACCGTGCGGCTCAACACCAACGGCCTCGGCTCGCTCCACCACGGCCGCGACATCGTGCCCGAACTCGCCGGCCGGATCGACGTCTGCTCGGTCTCGCTCAACACGGCCGACCCCGACGCGTACCGCCGCCTCTGCCGGCCGCAGGTGGAGGGGGATGCGTTCGGGGCGCTCTGCGACTTCGTGCGGCGGGCCGCGGCGGCGCTGCCGCGGGTGGTCTGCACCGCGGTGGCGATGCCGGGCATCGACCTCGCCGCCGCCGAGCGCCTTGCCCGCGACCTCGGCGCCGACTTCCGCGTCCGCGACTTCCGCGACGTGGGCTGAGTCGTCGTTCCGGTCGGCTTTGGCGGGAGTTCGCGGCGTTCTGCGCGGACGCGCCGCCAGCGCAGGATTGTGGCGGCGTTCGCTTCTGCCTCGCCGGAATGCGCAGTGCCTGCGTAGGGTTGCTCAGGCGAACGTGAGCGCCCGGACGCCGGTGGGGCCGAGGCCCCGGGCCAGCAGGGCGAAGCGGTGGAGGCCCTCCGCGCCGGCGAAGGCTGTTGGCGAAAACGCGACGGGGATCGCGCAGGGCAGCGGTCCGGCCCGGTCGGTGATGCGGTCGAACGCCTGCGCCACCGAGGCCAGCGGCCAGGGCGCATCCTGTACGCCGTCCGGTTCTGCCGAGGCGTCCGGCCCGCGTCCGGGCAGAAAGAGGACACGGTAAGCGTCTTCGCGGGATGCTTCCGCCAGCAGCCGGCAGATCCGGTCCGTTAGCCAGTGGCGACCGCGAGCGCCGGGATTGCGCCGTCGCGGCAGCGCGGTTCGGCCTCGACCAGGCTGCCGAACACCTTGTCTTCGCCGAAGCCGTCGGCCGCCGTGTCCAGCAACGTTTCGGGTTGGGTCGCTCCACCTTCGCAGACCTGCGCGGCGAGCGTGGCGACCGCGTCCGCCACCGGCAAAAGGTCGGGAGCGCTCACCCCCACCAGCCGCAGCAGCGGCGCCTCCTCGGCGTTGGCGTCGCAGAGGCGGTCCACGCAGTCGGCCAGCAGCGCCGCGTGCACCGGGTCGCGGTGGGTGCGGGCCGCCGCCGGGGCAAACCGTTTGCGCAGGCGCTTCGCTTCCCCGTCCACCGCGGTCCGGAGCGTGGTTTCCAGCTGCTCGCGCAGGCTGGCCCACGACCGCGCCGCGTCGTCCCGCCAGGCCGCGATGCCCGCCCCGATGGGATTGCGAAGATCCAGCCGGTGCGCTGCCCAGACCGGGTGCCGGCCCGGAACGGCGGGGGCGATGGCGTCCAGCACGGCGTAGTCTTCCGCCGCTTCGGCGCCCAGTCCGGCCTGCGTCAGTTCGGCCGCCAGAACGTCGTCGTTGACGAGCGTGATCGCCGGCCCGTCCACTTCCAGCAGTTCCAGGATCGGCCGGAGCAGGGTTTCGGGGGCGGCCGCCGCCATGCGCACCGCCACCCGCAGGCCGGGCGCCGGCGCGAGGGCGAGCGCGTCCAGGAGGAGAGTGGCGGTTTCGCCGGGCGCGGCTTCGCCGGCCGGGCGCGGCCCGCCAAGGGTGATCCAGGCGCCGGGGGGCGCTTCGGCGAAGCGGACGAAGAAGTGGCAGAGCAGGTCCAGCGCGGCCTCGCGGTCCAGGTCGCCGCGTTCCATGTCCCGCAGGTAGAACGGCTCCAGCCACCGGTCCATCCGGCCGAGCGCCGGGGCGGTGCGCCCTTCCGCCAGGAGCGCCAGGTGCACCAGCCAGACCAGTTGCAGCGCTTCGCGCATGCTGCGCGGCGGCAGTTCGGCGATGTGGGCCAGCAGGCGCGCGTCTTCTTCGCGGCCGACCTCCCTGCAGGTGTCGGCACAGCGGTGCGCGAACGCGCCGAGGCCGGTGAGCACGGTCTGCATCGCCTCGGCCACGTCGTTGGCGGCGGTGTCGGGATCCAGGTGGCGCACCGCGTCCGCCAGGCGGTGGCCCATCCCGCCCAGGCCGAGGGCCAGGAGCGTGGGGTAGTCCGGCAGCACGGCGTCGAAGCCGACGCCGTGTTCACGCGGCGCATGCCAGCCGCACACGTCCCGGGCCAGCCGCAGGTCCGCTTCCGAAATGTCCCGCGGCAGCGGGTCGACATAGAACGATGCCGGACTGCCGATGAAGCAGTCGCCCCGCCGGACCGTCAGCGGCAGGCGCACCAGCGTCTGGCGGAACGCATGGGCGCGGAGGCGGATCTCCGACTCGTTGTGATGCTCGCGGAAGGCCTGGGCGCGGAAGTAGGGGCGCAGATCGTGGCCCTGCCGCGCTGCATCGTGGTCTCGGAACGCCTGCTCCAGGAGCAGGGCCCAGTCGTCGGCGGGCTGGCGTGTTTCCGGCATGGCGCGGTCCTCCCCCTCCGGCGTGCGGGGCGCCCGGTGCCGCCCGCGGATCGCACGCTCCGCCGACTCAGCGCGTGCGCAGGATCCGCGCCAGTTCCTTGACCGCCGTGGCCAGGCCGGCCGCATCCCCGCCGGTGACCAGGATCGCGTCGTGATCCGTCGAGAACGCCCGCCACGCGTACTGAATCCAGCCCCGTCCCGCGCCCGGCCGGTCCGCGTCGACCCCGTACAGCGTCAGCGCCCAGGCGTTGGCCGCTTCCTGCACGAGCGGGTTGGCGGCGGCGATGTCCAGCACGATCAGGTCCCGGTCCACCTGCGTGCCGGGGCCGCGCGGTTCCAGCGGCGCGCCGCCAGGGCCGAACGGCAGGTCCATCCGCCGCGGCAGCACCTCGTTGGCGAAGCGGATCTCGGCGGTGATGCCCCGTTGCGCATAGGCGGCGCGGAGCGTTGCGGCCAGGGGGATCTGTTCGGCCCGGTGGACCACCACCAGCGGCGCTTCGAAGACACGGCCGAAGCGGGTGACGATGCGCTTGTCGCTGATCTCTTGCGTTGCGTGTTCGCGCACCAGGCGACCGAACTCCCGCGCATCCTTCCGGTAGACCGCCTGCGCCACCCCCCCGACCTCGGGGAAAGGCGCCTCGACGCGGACGGTGTAGGCGCCGGCCGGGTCGTTGAGCGCCAGGGGAAGCTCGCAGCGCAGCACCCCGCCCAGCACGGCCCGATCCAGAACGGCCCGCGGCGCGGCCTCGTCCCCGTCCCCGGCGTCCGCGTCCGGCGGCAGCACGGTCACACGTACGGGCAGGTGCGCGCCCGGCATGGTGTTGCCGGCCGCGTCCAGGAGCGTGGCGGTGATCCGCAGCGCGTCCGGTTCCGGCCGGCCCCGGGTCACCTCGGCCTGCACCAGGATCGATCCCGGCCGGCCGGGCAGGAAGAGCAGAATCCGCTCCGCCCCCGCCGGCATCCCGACCGAAAACGTCCCTGCCGCGGCCGGGTCCGCGCCCGCCGGCGCCGGCGCCGGGAAGAGCTCGCCCGAGAGCAGGTCAAGCGCGGTCGCGGCCCCCGCCGGGCCCTCGATGCGCACCGTCTCGTCCGCGGCGCCGCCGGTCAGGCGGCGGAACGGCAGCGGACCGTCCACGCCCGCGCGCACCCGGCGGATGGACCAGAGCTCTGCCATGGCCCGCACCCTAGCGCGCCGCGCGGCGCGGGCCAGCGATTGCG
>CAZKKD010000112.1:0-5646 GCA_964553265.1 uncultured Planctomycetales bacterium
CTTCGGGGCCAGTTTGCGCGGTCCCGCGGGTACGTAGCCGTCGTCGATCAGTGCACCCAAAATCCGCACCTCCGGCGCGCCGAGTGACGCGAAGTCCGGCCCCTGCACCATCCGGATCGACCGCGCCGCCGCATCCGCGCCCCAGGTGTTCTCCCACAGTGCCCACCCCGGCCCGTCCGGGCCCGGGTGGCGGAGGACCGAGACGTAGCACCCGTGCACTTCCAGGCGATAAAACGGCCGCCGCCAGTACCGCAGCCCGTCCGGGGGCGGCTCGCCGGCGACTTCGCGCGTCGGCAGGATCTTCGCCTCCCCCGCGTCCAGCGGCGTGGCGAAGTCGGCTGCACGCAGGCCCGCCGGCGCCGGGGCAACCGGACGGCCGCCAGTCTCGCAGCCGGTTGCCAGCAACAGAAGGGAGATCCATGCCAGTGTCGTCGCGGTTCGCATCATGGCCGTTCGGCTCCTCAACCTGTCCGGTATGGCTGGGGCGTCGCCGTTGCGGTTTCGAATCTTCGTCGTCCGGGAGGGCCTGGTCATGGCGGCCGCCCTCCAAGGCTATCCTAGCAGACAAACGACACCCGGGACAAAGGAAAAGGTTGCCTTGCCGCGGTTCGTCAGGGGGGGCGGGTTCGGACATCGGAGGGCCGCACCTGCCCGGAGAGGATCCCGCTGCAGGTGCCTTCGGGTTCGTTTGCGAAGAAGGTGACGTTTGCTATTTTCGCCGCTTGCGGGTATACTGCGGTCGGTGGGGCCGGACACGAACCCGGGTGAGGGCAGGCCCCGTTGCTTACGGAAAGGAGCGGAACCGGCATGAGATGGCATCTCCTGTGCGGCGCCGTGCTGCTGGCGATCGGTGTGCTGATCGGCTGCGGCGGACCGGCGGAGCCGACCGTGGGCGGTGTGTCCGCCATGACGCCGGCCGAACTGTCGGCGCACCTCGGCGACGGGGCGATCACCGTCATCGACGTGCGGCAGCCCAGCGACTGGAACGGCAGCGACGCGATGGTGAAGGGCGCAGTGCGCGAGGATCCGAAAGCGGATGTCGCGAGCTGGGCGAAGAAGTACGAGAAGACACGGCCCCTGGTGCTCTACTGCGCTTGACCGGGCCAGAAGACGAGCGTCCGTGAGGCGCTCACCCTGAAGGAACTGGGCTTCACGAAGGTGCATGTCCTCGCCGGCGGCTGGAAGGCCTGGAGCGAGGGAGGCTACCCGACGCAGCCGAAACCGTAACGGACCCAGCCGCACGACTTCGTGCCGGGGGCGGTCCGACGCGGACCGCCCCCGGCGAAGTTCTGCACGACCCGGACCCGAACGGAGGAGGGCACGCCATGGTGACCGCAATCGTTCTCCTGAAGGTGGATCGCCGCCGCGTCAATGACGTGGCCGACGCCCTGGCCGATCTCGATGCGGTCAGCGAAGCGTATTCGGTCACCGGCCGGTACGACCTCGTCGCCATCGTCCGGGTGCGCGACAACGAAGGGCTGGCCGACCTGGTCACCCGCCAGCTGCTGCCGATCGAGGGCATCCTGGATTCGGAAACGCTCTTCGCCTTCCGCGTCCACAGCCGCCACGACCTGGAAGCGATGTTCAACATCGGCATGGACGAGCAGTAGGGAGTCCGTCCCTTCCGGCTCCGAGTCCTCTCCTTCCCCGCTCTTTCCTGCTTGCGCAGGCGGACCGCCGCCGCTACCACTACGGACGGCGCTGTCGTGCCGTGCTTCCGTCCGCACGTCCCGCGCAGGAGACCGCCATGCCGGATCGTCCGAACATCGTCTTTCTCTTCCCGGATCAACTGCGCCACGACATGCTGGACTGCTACGGACACCCGGCGGCCATTACGCCGAACATCGACGCCCTCGCCGCCGGCGGCACGCGCTTCGCCAACTGCACGAGCACCAACCCGGTCTGCCTGCCGGCGCGGGCGGGCATCATTACCGGGGGGTACTGCGGTCAGCACCACTGCCACTCCAACGGCAACCTGCTCTCCCGCGACGCGGTCTGCTGGCCGGCGCTCTTGCGCGACAGCGGCTACTACACCGCGCTTGTCGGCAAGCTTCACCTCTGGGAGCAGTACCGCGATCCCGGTTTCACCCCGGTCGACCACGGGTTCCAGTATGCGCAGCTCGTGGAAGGAAAAGCGAGCTTCGCCAACGGGGTGGAGGCGTCGGGCTGGTACTTCGACATCCTGCGCGACCGCGGCCTGCCGCTGCCGCACCCCTTCGCCGGCGATCCGGACTGCCGCCGCGTGGGCAGCGCCCGCATCAGCGAATACGGGGAGATGGACCACATCGACGGGGTGATCGGCGCCCGCGCGGTGCGGCAGATCCTGGAGGGCCGGCTGCTGTCAAAGCGGCGCGACCAGCCGTTCTGCATGCAGGTGGGCCTCTGCAGCCCGCACGAGGCGTACGATCCGCCGCAGGAGTGCTTCGACCTCTACGCGGGGGTGGAGCTGCCCGACCCGGTCTTCGACCCCGCGCACAACCGGACGAAACCGCCCGCCTTCCAGGCCTATGTGGAGGCCTGCGCCCGCAAGACCGGCTTTCCGCTGGAGGGGTACGACGTCGATGCGCTGGAGCGGATCCGTTTCATGCGGCGGTGCTACCTCGCCACGGTGACGCATGTCGACCGGCAGGTGGGCCGCATCGTCGAGGCGCTGCAGGAGGCCGGCGTCTACGAGAACACCGCCATCCTCTTCCTCAGCGATCACGGCGAGTATGCCGGCAACCGCGGCGGCATCCAGAAGGGGCTCTTCCTCTACGAGGACAACCTGCACGTCCCGCTCATCCTCCACGCACCGTTCCTCGGCGCCGCGCCGGGGGTGGCCGAGGGGCTGGTGCAGAACATCGACGTCTTCGCCACCGTGCTCGACCTGGCGGGCCTGCCGATCCCCGAGGGGACGCTGAGCCGCAGCCTGGTGCCGCTGGTGCGTGACCCGTCGGCCACGGTGCGGGACGCCGCCTTTGCCGAGAGCTTCGACCGGAAGTCCATCCGCCGCGGCCGGTACAAGCTGATCGTCGAGGCCGACCCCGCGGCGGTGGAGCTCTACGACCTCCAGGCCGACCCCGGCGAGACCGTCAACCTCGCCCGCGATCCCGCCGATCCCGACCGCCCCACGCGCGACCCGGCCGTGCTCGCCGTCATGAACGATCTTCTCCAGCGCCTGGTGCGGTGGCAGCGGGCCGGGTGGGGCGTGCCCTGCCGGCCCGGAGCACCCGCACAGCCATGCGAGCGGACCTCCGAACCCAGGCGGTGCGGGCCCGAGCCGGCGATGCGGGCAAGAGGCGAACGGAGCGGGCTCAGCCCGTCGGCGCCGATACGGACGCCCCCGGCGCGACGGTCACCTCGCGGTCCATCAGGCGGCACGGCAGCGCCGCGGCTGCGTCGGCGCGGTTGGCGACCGTCACCGCGTCGGGCGTGATCGTGACGGTGAAGTCCGCCCCCCGCCACTTCAGCCGGAACGCCAGCCGCGTCCAGCGTTTCGGCAGGCGCGGCCGGACGCGGAAGCGGTCCCCCTGCGGCCGGCAGCCGCCGTAGCCGCGCACCACCGCCTGCCAGTTCATTCCGTTGGCGGCCATGTGCGCGCCGTGGGCGGCGTTGCCCATCTCGTCGTCGAGATCCATCCCCAGCGACCGGCGGATGTAGGCGTCGGCGGCCTCGTCGCGCCCGAGCTCCGCGGCCACGAGTCCGTAGGCGCCGTGGCTGAGCGAACTCGCGTGGATGGTGCGCGGCTCGTAGTAGTCGAAGTTCCGCGCCACCGCCGCGGCGTCGAACGCGTCGGGGAGGAGGCAGAGGAGCATCACCACGTCGGCCTGCTTCACGCACTGGGTCTCGAAGGGCCGGTCCCCGCCGTGGGGCCCTTCGATGGCGTCGCGGAGGCCGAAGAACCCCTCGCACTGCTCCAGCAGCCCGTCCCCGGCCTGCATGGTGCGCAGGCGCTCGGCCGCGTCGATGAAGCCGGCCGTCTCCGCGTCCTGGAACCCGATCCGGCCGCAGAGCGCCGCCCAGGCGTCCGGGCGCGCGTCGGCCAGGTGGGTGGCGGCCGCGGCGGCGAGGCGGAGGTTGCGCGCGGCGAGGTGGTTGACGTAGGCGCTGTCGGCGGCGACGACGTGGAACTCGTCCGGCCCGCCGGCGTCGGGCAGGCTGAGGCTGCCGTCCTCGCGTGCGACCGCCTTGGACTGCCAGAAGCGCGCGGTCTCGATCAGCACCTCGGCGGCCTCCGCTTCCAGGAAGGCGATGTCGCCGGTGGCGTCGACGTAGGCCTGCAGCATGTGCGCGACGTCGGCGGTGATGTGCGCCTGGTGGGTGATGAGGCGCAGCCACTTCTCGGTCTCCTCGCGGCCGCTGACGCCGGTCTCCCAGGGGTAGGACGCACCGCGGAAGCCGTAGCGCGCCGCCTTCGCCCGCGCGCCGTCCAGCGTCCGGCAGCGGAACGCGGCCAGGTTGCGGGCCATGCCGGGCTGGGTGAAGAGGAAGAACGGCGTCATGTGGATGTCGGTGTCCCAGAAGACCATGCCGCGGTACATCTCGTGGGTGAGGCCCTTGGCCGGGATGCTCACCTCGGGGTCGTCTTCGGCGGCGGCGGCGAGGAGGTGGTAGATGCTGAAGCGCACGGCGAGCTGCTCGAAGGCGTCGCCCTCGATGCGCACGTCGCTGTCGGCCCAGAGCGCCCGCCAGCGCGCCGCGTGCCCGATGCGCGCCTCGTCGAACGGCAGCGCCCGCGCCCCCAGGAGCCCCACCTTGACCGCGCCGACCGGGTCGCCGTCGCGGCGGGCGGTGGCGAAGACGGCGGTCGACTCCACGATGGCGAGGGTGTCCTGTTCGACGTCGAAGGCCGAGGGG
The DNA here is from genome assembly GCA_964553265.1 of uncultured Planctomycetales bacterium. Taxonomy (GTDB): domain Bacteria; phylum Planctomycetota; class SZUA-567; order SZUA-567; family JAFGNG01; genus CAZKKD01. Next base: position 4,837 of record CAZKKD010000112.1, read on the forward strand.
ATCTCCAGGCGGTCGGGGCGGATCTCGGTCCGCCAGGCCGCGTCGTCGCGGTCGCGCAGCCGCACGGTCAGCCCGCAGGCGGCCTCGCGCCCTTCCCGCCGGCCGCGGACGCGCACGAGCCCGCCGGCCGGCTCGACCGCTTCGGCGCCCACGACATCGTACAGGCGCTGGCCGCCGTAGAGGTCGTGCGCCGCGGTGGCGGCGTCGATGGCGGCGACGGCCTCCACCCGGCCGGACCAGTCGAGCGGCTCGATCAGGGTCTGCGCGTAGACGCGCTCGGGGTGTTCGCGGTCGGCGAAGCGCCGGTGCACCAGGCGGGTGGTCTTCCCGCCGGGGCTGGTCCACGTGGCCTCGGCGGTGAAGGTGCCGGTGGAGAGGTCCAGCCGCCGCCGGAGCGCCGTCAGCGTCCCCTGCGTCAGGTCCAGCGTCTCCCCGTCCAGCACCCACGTCATGGCGAAGGGGTTGGGCGCGTGGACGAGGCAGGCCTCGATCTGCTCCTCGCGGGCGAGGGCCTCGTCGCCCCAGTAGCGGAGGAAGGGCCCCCACTCGTCCACCGGCTGCGCGCCGCGGTCGACCGCGTCGTAGAAGCCGGCCAGGTAGACGCCGAAGTGCGGTTCGGTCGGGAGTTCGGCCAGGCGCCCGCGCATGCCCACCCGCCCGTTGCCGATGGCGAAGAGCGTACCGCAGGAGCCCTCGCGATCCGGGTCCACCCCGTCGCGCGTCACCGTCCAGCGGTCGGCGCGGTGGGCGGCGTGGAGATCGATCAGCCGTTCGGCCGAGAGGTCGGTGAGCGCCTCGACAAAGACATGC
>CAZKKD010000112.1:5656-10369 GCA_964553265.1 uncultured Planctomycetales bacterium
CACGAAGCCCCCGTCCAGCCCCGCGTGGATGCCGGCGGCGGCGTCCTCGACCACGATGCACTCGTGCGGCGCCGCGTCCACCATGCCGGCCCCGGCGCAGAAGACGTCGGGCTGGGGCTTGCCGTGCCTGTAGGCGTGCCCGTCGGCGATGGCGTCGAAGGCGTCGAGGAGGTCGAGCCCCTCCAGGACGGCCCGGGCGTTGCGGCTGGCCGAGCCGAGAACGATGCGGATGCCGCGGGCGCGGAGGTCGTCGAAGAGCGCCTCGACCCCCGGAAAGCGGTCGGCGGGCGAGATGTGCCCGATGGCGGCGAGGTAGCAGTCGTTCTTGCGGGTGGCGAGGGCTTCGAGCTCCTCTTCGCTGTAGCGTGCGGCCGCGTCGCCGAGGGCGATGCGCAGGCTCGCCATGCGGCTGATGCCCTTGACGCGCTCCTCCAGGTCGGCGGGCGGTTCCACCCCCTCGCCGCGGACGAGGTCTTCCCACGCGCGCGCGTGGTAGATGCTGGTGTCGCAGAGCACGCCGTCGAGATCGAAGATCACCGCCTTGAGCGCGGGCGCATCGGCCATGGGTGCTGTCTCCCTTGTTCGTCATTCGTCCATCGGATGCAGCCACGCACGCCGGACGCGGGTGGCCGGTTCGGATTGTGCCCGCGCGGACCGGATCGCGCAAGGCGTTCGTCGGTCGGCCCGGGCCATTCCGTTCCTGCCATTTCGTCCTGAACCTGGCGGCGTCGATTCGGCCAGAGGCCCCTCTCCCTCTGGGAGAGGGTCAGGGTGAGGGGCTTTTCGCCGTCCGGGGGCCCTCACCCCGGCCCTCTCCCGGCGGGAGAGGGAGGACGGAATGACCCTCTCGGCCGGCCGGCTACAGGTGCGGGCCGGGCGTGAGCGGAACGGTGGCGGGCGGGCCGTCGTCGCCCTTCGCTTCGCGGGCGAGCGCCAGCAGACGGTCCCGGAGGCCCCGGAGCGTCTCCTGCAGGGCCGGGTCGCCGACGCGGTTGGTGGTCTCGCCGGGGTCGGCGACGAGGTCGAAGAGCTCCTCGTAAATGGGCGCTTCGCCCGTCAGGGAGGAGGTGAGGCAGTCGACGTAGTCGTCCAGCGTCCCCCGGAACAGGCTGTGCGCCTGTGCCGGATCCTCGGTCCGGGCGAAGTAGCGGATGTACTTCCACCGGTCGGTGCGGAGGCACTCGCTGCGGGGGTAGTTCTGGATGTCCATGAGCTGCTCGACGAAGAGCTCGGTCCGCCAGTCCGCCGGGCGTTCGCCTTCCAGGAGCGGCCGGAGCGTGCGCCCCTGCATCGTCGCCGGTGCGTCGACGCCGCAGAGGTCCAGCACCGTCGGGGCGAGGTCGGGGACGGCCACGGTCTCGTCGCGCACCTGTCCGCGGGCCGCCGCCGGCAGGCGCGGGTCGTAGACGATGAGCGGAATGCGCAGATCCTCTTCGTACAGGAAGCACTTTCCGCCCAGGCCGTGCTCGCCGTGGTGGATGCCGTGATCGGTGCTGAAGACGATGAGGGTGTTCTCCGCCAGGCCGAGCCGCTCCAGCGTCTCGCGGAGCTGGCCGACGAAGCGGTCCACGCCGCTGATGGCCTGGAACTCCCGCACCCGGCGCTCCCGCAGCGCCAGCGGGGAGCGGACGTAGTCGTAGCTCGAGAGGTAGACCCCGCTGTACACCTCCCGCGGCAGGCGTGGGGCCTGGGGGTCGAGCGCCTCGTAGGCGACGTAGGTCTCCGGCAGCGGGATTTCGTCAAAGCGGTCGCGATAGAGCGACTTGTACAGTTCGTCGTCGGTGGGCCGGAGCTGCATGCTGCCGCAGCCCCGGGCGTGCGGCAGGTTGAAGGTGACGCAGAGGCAGAAGGGCTGGTCGGCCGGCCGCGCCGGCAGGGGGCGGGCGCAGGAGGCGAGGAACGCGGGGTCGGGGTCGAGCGCGTTCTGCGCCCCTTCGGCGAAGACCTCCACCTGCGTGTCTTCCGCGGCGTTGCCGTACACCTCGCGCCCCGGGCCGGCCATCTCCTTCGGGTAGAAGCCGCTGTGGCCGTGGTTCCCGTACCAGTAGTCGAACACCTCCTCGAAGAGCCGGCTCCCGTAGCCGCCCGCGCCGGCGGGGACGTGGTTCTTGCCCACCCAGGCGAGCCAGTAGCCCGCCGCCTTCAGCCGCATGGGGAAGCTCTCGTCCCACGCCGCGGGCGCGACCGCGCTCTCGCTGTTGAAGTTCACGCCGTGCCGCCGTTCCCACTGGCCGAGGTAGTGCCCGGTCCGGCTGGGGGTGCAGGCGGGGCTGGTGCAGAAGGCGTTGGTGAAGCGCACCCCCTCGGCCGCGAGCCGGTCGAGGTGCGGCGTCCGGAGGACGGGAAACCCGTTGCAGCCCAGGAACTCCCCCCGGTGGTCGTCGCCGAGGATGTAGATGACGTTCGGACGGGACGGGTCCGCCATGACGGGGGCTCCTGTGCGGGGGGCGCCTGCGGCGCCGGGGGACGGGGTGGCCGGGCGGGTCAGCGCCGGCGGTCGGTTTCGCGGGCGATGCGGCGCTTCAGGTCCTTCTCCCGCAGGGTGTCGCGCTTGTCGTGGGCCTGCTTGCCGCGGCAGAGGCCCACCTCCACCTTGGCGCGGCCGAACTTCCAGTACAGCCGCAGCGGCGTCAGGGTCAGGCCCTTCTCCTGCACCTTCTGCTGCAGCTTGCGGATCTCGCGCTTGTGCGCCAGGAGTTGCCGCGGCCGCTCGGGCTCGTGGTTCATGATGTTGCCCTGCTTGTACGGCGCGATGTGGAGGCCGAGGAGCGTGAGCTTGCCGTTCTTCGCCAGGACGAACGCCTGCCCGAAGTTGACGTCGCGGTTGCGGAGGCTCTTCACCTCCGTGCCCTTGAGGGCCACGCCGCACTCCAGCGTCTCGAGGACGTTGTAGTCGTGCCAAGCCTTCTTGTTGCGGAGGATGAGGCTCGGGTCGCCGCCCGGCTTCTTGTCCCCGGTCTTCTTTGCCATCGCGCGTGCGCCTTTCCGTCGGAGCCGCCGCGCATTCTACGCCGGCGCGGGTCGGTTTGTCAAAGCCGGCCCGCGCCGCCAGGATCATTCCGTTCTCCCTCTCCCGCCGGGAGAGGGCTGGGGTGAGGGCGCCCGGACGGCGAAGATCCCCCCTCTCTGCCCTTCCCGCCGGGGAGGGCCGGGGCGCTCCTGCGGAAACCGGGCGCCCGGTTCCGACCGCGACGCTGAGAACGGGACGGTCCTGGTCCCGCGCCCGGCGGAAAGGGGGTTGCACGCCGGGGCGCCGTTCCTACACTCGTACCCTTGGATGCAACGTCTGGACGAGGAGGACACCCCATGACCGGCCGCGAAGCGGTGCGCGCCGCCATCGAATTCCGGACCCCGCCGCGATTCGCCCACGACTTCCCCGAGCCCCACGGCAGCGATTTTGTCGGACTGGGCATGTCCCCGTCGCCCGATCACCGTCCCGGCGGCGACTTCCAGGAAGCGACCGACGAGTGGGGGGCGGTCTGGCGCAACATCGGCGTCTGCAATCTCGGCGAGGTCGTCGACTTCCCGCTGAAGGACTGGGACGACTTCCAGCGACTCGCCGTCCCCGACGTCCGCGACCCCCGCCGCTGGGAGCAGCTGGGCGGCGCACGGGAGCGCGCGGGCGACCGCTACCTCCTCGCCAACGGCGTCAGCCTCTACGAGCGCGTGCACTTCCTGCGCGGGCTGGAGAACACCTGGTGCGACATCCACACCAACCCCGAAGATCTGGGCCGGCTCATCGACCTCCTCGTGGAGATGAACCTCTATGCCATCGAGCGCTTCGCCGCCGCCGGCGCGGACGGGATCATCTGGCCCGACGACTGGGGCCTGCAGGACCGGCTCATGATCGCGCCCGACCAGTGGCGCGCCCTCTGGAAGCCGCGCTACGCCCGCGTCTACGCGGCCGCCCACGAGGCGGGCCTGCACACCTTCCTCCACAGTTGCGGCTACATCGTCGACATCCTCGACGACCTCATCGAGATCGGCCTCGACGTCATCCACATGGACCAGCAGGAGAACATGGGGCTCGAGACGCTCGGCCGGCGCTTCGGCGGGCGGCTGACCTTCTTCAGCCCGGTGGACATCCAGCATACGATGGCGCGGGGGCGTCCCGACGAGATCCGCGCCTACTGCCGCGAGATGGTCCGCCGCCTCGCGCGGCCGACGGGGGGCTTCCTCCCCCGCTGGTACAGCGACCCGAAGGGCGCCGGCCACACGCAGGAGGCCATCGACGCGATGTGCACCGAGTTCCTGCGCCTCGGCGCCGACCTGCCGGCCAGCGTCGGCGACCTCTGGGACGCGTACCGGTAAGGACGCTCCGCAACGGGGACCCGCTTCGGAGACTGCCCTTGGCACTGCCGACCGAACGCACCAGCCTCGAGGAGTACTTCGGCGCGCGGCTCGACCGGCCGGTGACGCTGACGCTCACCGACAACGTCTACTCGATGGTGAGCTTCCGCCCCGACGACGACGGCCGCGGAGTGGTCCTGCGGCTCCATCACATGTTCCGCGACGCCCCGGCCGCGGTGCTCGACGGCGTGGCCGCCTACGTCGAGAATCCCCGCTCCCGGCCGCGGGTGGTCCGCGACTTCATGGCCGCCGAGCGCCACCGCGTCCGCGCACCCGCCCCGCGCGGGGTGACGCTCACGCCGCAGGGCGAGCACCACGACCTCGCCCGCTGCTTCGCCGCCGTCAACGCCCGCTCGCAGAATG
>CAZKKD010000113.1:0-10337 GCA_964553265.1 uncultured Planctomycetales bacterium
CGAGCCAGCAGTCTTCCGCCCCCGCGGCCACGAGCCCGGTCAGCCCCGCCGCACTGGCGTCGAGCACCCGGACGCCGGCCAGACGCTCCACGAGAACCGTTGTCGCGCCGGCGAAGCAGGCGGTCCGCGCCAGCGTTTCCGGTTCGTGGCGCGTCAGCCAGAGGAGCCCGGTCGCGGCAGTCGTTCCCGGGGCGACGCGGTTGCCGATGCGCCGCTCCCAGTCCGCCAGCCGTCCGGCGACGCGCAGGGCGCGGAGAAGCGCCGCCGCGCGCGTGTCCGCATAGAGGAGAGCCGGACGGACGGGATGTCCATCCGCGTCGAGCGGGGCGAGCACGGGAAAGACCGTGCTGATCCCGACGGCCCCGATCGCGTCCGGGGCCACCCCGTCGGCAGCCAGGACCGCGCGGATGGTCCCGGCCGCCGCGGCCCACCAGGCCTCCGGGTCGGCCTCGGCCCAGCCCGGCCGGGGCGCGTCGATGACCAGCGGTTCGGCCGCATGCGCCAGCAGCAGCCCGTCGGGGGCATAGACATGCGCCTTCATCGCCGAGGTGCCGAGGTCCAGCCCGAGCAGAAGCTCGCCGCCCATATGCCTTCTCCCTGCCGAACGAGGCCCCGACAACACAACGCCCCCGCCGGTCGGGGCGGGGGCGTTGCGCGCCTGTGGTTCCTGCCGGGAACGCGGTTACTCTTCGAAGCCGGCCACCGCGGCCCGCCGCACCCCGGCGAGTTCGCTCTCGAAGTCCTCGCCGTGCGTCGAGTTGATGATGGTCGGCGTGATGAAGATCATCACCTCTTCCTTGACGTCCTTCTTCCAGTCGTGACGGAACAGGCGTCCCAGCACCGGGACACTGCCGAGGAACGGGATCTTCTTCTCCTCGTGGCGCGTCTTGGTGCTGAGCAGACCCGCAATGACGCCGGTCTCGCGGTTGTTGAGCATCATGCGGGTGACCACCGTCTTCGAGCGCGTGCGCGGCAGCTTGAAGAGCGGGTTGGCGTCGCTCGGGAAGTTTTCGAACCCGTCGAACTCCTCTTCGGTCGGGATGACCGTAAGAATGACCCGGTCCTCTTCCGGCACCACGCGCGGCACCACCATCAGCTGCACGCCCGCGATGATGGGCGAGTTCGCAGCCTCGGCGTAGGTGATCTGTCCCGACTCGGCGTCGATATTCTGCACGGCCCAGCGGATGACGCGGCCGACCTGGACGGTCGACTCCTCGTTGTCCATGGCCACGATGCTCGGCGCCTGCATGATCTCGACGTTGGTGCTCTGTTCGATCATCTGCAGCGTCGCCTGGAGCTGCTCGAAGCTGAGCACGCCGTTGCCGGTGCGGTAGTCCACCGTCTCGGCGCCGGTCAGGTCCGCATCCTGCAGATCCGCGGCGTTGATGAGCTGCCGGTTGCCGGTGCCGCCCGGGGTGGCGATGGCGCTCAGCGGGCCGAGGTGGCTCATCGTCTCGCCGCCCACCCACTCGGGCTTGAGCGGGAAGGAGGTGTCGTACCGGATGCCGCTGGTCACGTTGGCGATGAAGCCGTTGTTCCAGAGCATGCCCACCTTGCGGCCGTGGTCGTCGTCGTCCTCGTTCATGCGCATGGTGACCAGGCGGGTATCGATCTGCACCTGCATCGGCGGCCGGTCCATGTCGCGGATGATCTTCTGGATCTCGTCCAGCTTGCTCGGCGTGTCCAGCGCGACGATCTGGTTGGTCTCGCGGACGTAGCTGATGCGCCCGGCCTCGCTGGCGATCTGCCGCAGCACCTCCACGAGGGCGAAGTCGCCGGTGGTGTCGTCCTCGCGCAGACGGACCACCGAATCGCGCTGAATCTCACCGCGGTAGGGCGGGCCCTCGGCGGAGATGTACCGCAGGGGGAAGACCTTCGGCGTCATCTTCTCCTGCACGTCTTCGGGGCGGTGGATGCGGATGACCCCGTAGTCGTCTTCCTTCATGACGAGGCCGTGCATGTCCACCACCGTCTCGAGGACCACCTTCCACGGCAGCCCCTCGCCGGAGAAGCCGGCGGGCGCGTCGCTGGCCAGGAGCTCCGGATTGACGGCGATGCTCGCGCCCGACTCCTTCTGGATCATCCGGATGAAGTCGCCGAAGGGGATCTGGGTGTAGTCCACCGTCACCGGCTGCATCTGCCGCAGCCAGACGATCCCCTCGCCCTCCATGCTCCAGTCGAGCACGAAGTTGTACTTCTTGGCCAGGACCTTGAGCGCGGTCCGCCAGCTCACCTGGTTGAGCTCCAGGGTCACCGGCATGCGCTCCAGCGCTTCTTGGTCCTCCTCGTCCTCCGCGACGATGCGGATGTTGATGTTGACGGCGGCCTGGCCGATGCGCTCCAGGACGCGCTCCAGCGGCGTTCCGCTGTACCAGAGGTTCAGGCGGTCGACGCCGGCCTGCGATTTCTCTTCCGCCGCTTCCGCCGCTTCCGCCGTCGCGGCGTCGGCGGCGCGGGCCAACGGCCCCGCCAGCGCCAGCGCCAGGCAGACCCCGGCCGTGATCGGGATGGCGTGCTTCCGGACCCGCAACATGGTTGTCTCCTCCTTCGTCTTCCCGTATTCCGGCGGTTCCGGTCGCGGTGCGGCGCACCGGCCGGGGACGCGCCTATGGCGCGACGGGTTCTCCGATCACGCCCTTGCGCAGGCGCTGCCCTTTGTAGATGAAGACCACGCCGTCCCGCTCCACCGCTTCGACCTGCAGGAGCGCGGGACCGCCCGGTCCCGGGACGCTGATCACCTGGCCCGGCTCGACCACCACGCCGTTCGCCATGGCAAAGGCCTTGCGCGGCCCCCACCGGATACCGGCCACCTCGATGGGAAGCGTCTCGAATTCCTGGCGCACCGCATCCCGGTTGGCCAGCCGCTGCGCGGTGGCGCGCAGGCTGACGAGGCGTTCGTAGAGCACGGCGGCGCGTTCGCTGGTGACGCCGCCCCATTCCTCGATCTCGTCGACCGCCTCGTCGCAGACCTCGAGCGCGCCCTCGTACCCGCCGGCGATGACGCCGCCGCGGGCGCGGCGATACCACTTCGACAACTCCAGCTCCTGCACCCGTTCCGAGGGGCGGTCCGGGCCGGTATCGACCGGCGGCTCGATCACGCCCGCGTCCTCGTCCTCTTCGGTGCCGGTCGTCGCGGTCTCTTCCTGGCGCTCTTCCTTGATGCGGAAGGTGAACGGATCGCGCCCCGAGGTGGCGACATAGACGTACTGCTGCATCCGCATGAGCTGCTTGAGGTCCATGATCTCGGGATCGGTAACCACCGGTTCTTCCGGCGCCGTCGCGTCCCCGCCTGCGTCGTCGCCCGGCGTCTCGCTGTCCCATTCCTCCCCGGCCACGGTGTCGAACGCGTCGACCGGCTCGCCGCCGGCCGCGGCGGGGGCGCACGCGGCGATCACGAGCATCCCCAAGAGCGCCCGAACCAGAGCGGCTGCGGATGTCTTCGTCCTGTTGACGGACCTGCGCATGCGTCTTCTCCTCGCTCGTGCGCGAAGCGCTACGCCTAGAAGCCGGCCGCCGCGGGGGCGGCCTTGTAGCGATAGGTGCTCACCTCCAGGGTAATCTCGTGCTCGCCGTCCTCGACGAGCCCGTCGTCCTCCGCTTCGATCTGGAGGTCCTTGACCGCGAAGAAGCGCCGGACCGGCTTGCCGTCGGGCCCGGCCATCTCGAAGGTTTCGAGGTAGTTGATGAAGAGCCCCAGCGAGTCGTAGTCCCCCAGAAGCTCCAGTTTCAGCACGCGCTCCTCCCAGGGGTCGGTGGCGGTCTGGCCGAAGCCGGGCCGCTGGCGCGGCTGCACGATCTCGGACTTGTGAATCCCGATCAGCGCCTGCTCGGCCTTTTCCCGGACGAAGCGGAGCAGATCCTCGGGCCGGATCTCGTCGGGCAGAAGCTGCCCGGCCAGCGTCGCAAGGCCCTTGAGCGACTCCAGTTCCTGCCGGCGGGCCGGCAGTTCCACATTCACGCGCTGCTCCAGCCCGGCCTTCTGTGTCTCCAGCCGGTCGATCTCGGCCAGCAGGCTCTCCTCGTGCGCCAGCGGGGCCTCGCCCAGGACATGCACCTGGTACGCCAGCGCCCCCACGAGCAGCAGGCAGACAAAGCCCACGATGGCGGCGGTGATGATCAGTTTCTTCTTCTCTTCCATCCGCAGTCCCTTTCGGCGGTTTCGCCGTTCAGAAGGTCTTCGGCGCGGCTTCCGCTTTCTGCCGCGGGCGGAACCCGAGACGGATGTCGAAGCCCATGGCCGCGTTCGGCAGCCCCGGCAGCGTATTCTGGCCGCCGGTCGCGAGGTTGTCTTCCCACTCCACGCTCAGGTCGCGTCCCTGGTCGGTGAAGTACGCTTCATAGAGCGGCTTGCGGGCGATGAGCCCACTGCGGTGCGACTTGAGGTGCTGCTCGAACGCCTCGGCCGCTTCCAGCTCCCGTCGCTCGTCCTCGGTCAGGGTTTCCGGATCCTTGGCCTGGAGCTCGGCAATCCGGCCCTCCAGCTCTTCCTCGCGCCGCTCGCGCGCCTCCTCTTCCGGCGACTTCGAGGGGGTGTACGTCAGGAGGGCATACATGAGATCGTTCACGATCTGGCTCGCGCGGCGGGTGTTGTTGCCGGCGGCGCTGGCATACCCCTCCAGCTTCAGGAACTGTTTCGGCCCGTCCGTCGCGCCGTAAGGCCCCGCCAAGCGGCTCTGCTCGATCGAGAGCGTATGCAGCCACAGGTATTCCCGCGCCTCGTTCATGCGCTCGAACCCGAGCTGATTGATCGCGCGTTTCAGATCGGCCATCAGCTTGGCATAGACGATCCGGTTGCGGAAGAGCTCCTCCGCCGCATGGACGCGTGCGCCGATGGACGCGATCTCCCCCTCGATCCGCGTCAACTCCTGCTCCTGGACCTGGAGGTCGGCCACCTCGCGCATCAGCGTGTTCTTCCGCTCCACCGCCTTCTTCGTCTCCATGTAGTACTTCGCATTGACGAAGACCAGCAGGAGCACCAGCGCCACGCCGACACAGATCGTCAACAGCCGGGGAAGGGGCGTTCCCTCGGCGCGACGCATCTGTTCGGGCAGCAGGTTGATTTCAATCATGGGATCAGAGCCCCCGAATGCGCGACGCGAGTCCCAGCGCCACCACCATGTCGCTCGCCTTCTCGCGCAGGACCACCTCGTCGGTGGCCGCGACGTCCAGCATCTCGAATGGGGTGAAGCGCACCGTTTCCACATCAAAGATCCGGCCGAGCTCCTCCACCGCCCCCGGGAACTGGATGGTGCCGCCGGAGAGGTAGACGCGCCGGACCTGCTGGTCGAACTGGTTCTCGTAGTAGTCGAAGCAGAGGCGGACCTCGCCGCCAATCTCCTCGAAGACCGGCAGCATCGCCTCGCGGATCACCTCCACCGCATCGCCGGGGTCTTCCTTCATCACCTCCACGTCCTGCGTCTGCTCGTTGAAGCGGCGGGCCACCGCGTCGGTGATCGACTCGCCCGCCGTATAGATCGGCCGGGTAAAGCTGTCCTCGTTGCCGCGCATGATGCAGATGCTTGTCTTCGAGGACCCGATGTCCACCAGGGCCACCGCTTCGTCCTCGGCCGCCAGTTCGCCCCGGAGGTTGCAGAGCTCGAACGCGTTGCCGAGCGCAAAGAGGTCGACATCGATCATCTTCGGGTGCAGCTTGATGCGGTTCAGCACGCCGACATGCTCGTCGATCAGGTCCCGCTTCGCCGCGACGATGAGGACCCGCATCTGCCCGCGCTCGTCGACCCCGCCGAGCTGCTGGCAATCGAGCTGTACGTCGTCCACCTCCCAGGGGATGTACTTGTTCGCTTCGTAGTAGACCGCCGAGTTCAACTCCTCCGGCGGCATGGAAACCATGGTGACGTAACGGACAATCACCGAACGTCCGCTGACGCTGGTCACCAGGTTCTTGGCGTCGAGGTTGTTGTCCGAGATCACGGCCAGCACCGTATCCTCCACCAGGTCGGGACTGGGAATGCGCTCCCAGCCCACCCCGGTAACGGAGACGTCGTCGCCGCTGCCGGTGAGCTCCACCGCGCAGACGCTGTGCGTGCCGATGTCCAGACCCAGCACGGTTTTTGTTCGCGCCAAAACAATCCTCCGGCTCCGCATGTCACCCCGTCCGGTATCGCCGCGCAGTGCACGGCCACGGGAAGATTCCTTTCCCCTTTATCGTCCACTCCTTCCGGGATCTGTGCCTTCGTTCCTGCATTTTTTCCAACACCTCCCCATCCCGGTCCCGCGCCGCAAACGCCGCCCCCGCACAGGAACTGCAATTCGCAAAGAGACTTGACACCATTTCGCGGTGACGCTAGAGTGTGCGTGGTGCAGGGCGGAAACGAGATTGTCCCGACTCTTCCACAGCTCACCGGCGGCGCAGCCCCCAACGGGCACGACCCCGCAAACTGTTCAAAACCGGGACGTTACAACTGAATTGCAGCTTGCGAAACCACGCGATCGGACCGGTATCCGCGCCTGAACCGCACCCCGGACAGACGGCAAGACAAAGAGCCACGAACAGATACGGCCCAGCGAATTCAGTTCTTTTTGTTCTTCCGGTTCTGCTGTTTTGGACAGCGGTCGACCAGGGACGCAGCTTTTTCGCCACTGAGTACCAAGGGGGGGCAATGCGATGGCGCAGGGATTGGATGGGGAGCGCCGGGTGCTTCTGGTGGAAGACGACGAGGACATCCGGGACCTGCTGAGCCGGTTGATCCACTCCTATGGGTGTACGACCGTCCTTGCGGCGAGCTGGGACGAAGTGGACGCCGCCCTCGCGGGCGGACCGGTCGCGCTGGCACTGCTGGACATCATGCTGCCGGGCATTGACGGGCGCGAGCTCGCAGCCCGGTTTCGCGAAGAAAAGCGCCCCTTCCCCGTCTACTTCGTCACCGGCATGCACTCCCTGGTGCGGGAGGCCGACCGCCGCAACGTCGACGGCGTCCTTCACAAGCCGTTCACGGTCGCGGAGTTACGCGAACTGCTGGACCGGACCGTCGGCCAGCCCGAACCCCCCGAAGCCACAACCGACCAATCCGCCGAGGATCAGCGCCATTCCCTGGAGCTCATGACCGCCATCGCCGCGCAGCAGGAAGCGCTCCGCCGGCAGGAGACCGAGCTCAAGGAGTTGCTCGCCACCGCCACGCAGCCGGGCGCCGACGCGGAGACCCGGGCCGCGCTCAACCGGCTGACCGACCGCCACAAGGCCAGCCTGGAGAACCTGAGCGGCCTCCTCGACGCGGTCCGCGACCGCCTGCAGTAGCCCCCGCCACCGCGCACCACGACGCAAACCGCACCCCGCCGCGCCACGGTGCGAATCGATCCGCATCGCCTGCCGGACCGCGGCCGGCACCGCCAGCAACCGCTGGCGTTCAACGATCCGCGCAAAGACGAAAGCGGGTAGGCCGGGTGCAACCCGGCATTCGTAACCCTCAGGACGCGTCCTTCCTTCGCCGGACTCCGTCCGGCCTACTCCGCTTAGCACAGCGCCCCGCAAGTAGATGAACAAATTCGCCGGGCGAATATCTTCCTCTCCCTTTGGGAGAGGGGTGGAGTGAGGTGCCCTCACCCTAACCCCAATACGGTTCAGCTAAGCGGTGGCACGGCCATCTTGGCCGTGAAATCATGGGCTGGAAGCCCATGCCACGGCGCACCGGTCGTCTTAACTGAACCGTATTGTCCCTAACCCTCTCCCAAGGGGAGAGCGAATGTTTACCAACTTGCGGGGCACTGCACTTAGGTCGACTTTTGCCGGATCGTTGCTTACTTTCCGTAGATGCAGGGCCAATGCGGCATCAGTCCCCGGAAGCGTCCAGGCGTTTCCGGGCAGCGTTGATGATGCCAAGCAGGCGCGTGTTGCCGGCTTCCCGCGCCGCCAGCGCGTCCAGGGCCTTTGCGGCGCGCGGGCCCCCGAGGGCCGCCAGCGCGTCGGCGACCGCGGCCCGCACCCGTCCGCGCGGATCGGTCTCGGCCAGCGCCGCCAGGGCGTCCAGGCTCTCCCGGTCGCCGAGCGCGCCCAGCAGGCGGACCGTCTCGGCGCGGATGTCGGCGTCCTCGTGCTCCAGGAGCGCGTGCAGGCGCACCCGGTCCGGCCGCTGCACCGGCGCCAGGCGCAGGAGCGCCCGCGCCGCGGCGCGCCGGACATCGGCCTCGGAATCGACCAGCCGGTCGACGAGCGGCCCGACCGCGTCGGCATCCCCCAGCCGCCCGAGATCGTAGGCCGCGCCCAGGCGCACGGCGGGATCGCTGTCGGCCAGGCGGCGGAGAATGCGCTCGCTGTCCGACGCGGCGTCCGCGTTCGCCCCGTTCCCGTCCATCCGATCCATCAGTTGCCGCTGGCGTTCGGCATTGGCCCGTTCGATCCCACCCACGGTTTCCATCGCCTTCCCGACCGTGCCCTGGAGGCCGTAGAGGGCGGAGAGGCTCTCGCGCGTGCGGGCCGCGGCCAGCGCCCGGTCGGCGGCGGCGGCAAGGGCGGGGTCCGGGTCGCCGTAGAGGCGGAGTACCGTGCGCATGGCCGGGCTCTCCAGGGTCAGGCGCCGCCCCAGCGCTCCGAGCGCCGCCAGCCGGACCGCGCGGGCGGCGCCGGCGTCCTCGGCCACCACGGCGAGGGCGTCGAGCGCCGGGCGGCTCCAGAGCCGTTCAAGCGCCTGCACCACCGCGATGCGCACCTCCGGCGCGAGCCGCGGCCGGCGAGCCAGCCCGGCCAGCGCCTCCACCGTCTCGCCCCGCGCACCGTCCAGGCGCGCACCGATGGCCGCCACCGCATCGGCGGCGGCGATGCGTGTCGCGTCGTCGCGCCCGTCCTCTCCGATCAGCCCCAGAAGCCCGGGCAGCGCATCCGGCCCGCCCACCAGGGCCAGCCCCACCGCCGCCTCGCGCACCGCGTCGGCCGTCCACGCCGCTTCAGCGAGGACGTTCCGATAGAGCGTCGCGGCACGATCGGCCTCGTCCGGTCCGAGCGCCCCGGCGCGGATGGCTCCGTTCAGTTCGGCCAGGGTTTCGCCCGCGAGGGCCCCGTCGGCATACCCGGCCTCGGCCCGGCCGAGCGCCGGATGCAGACCGCCGGTCCACAGCAGCACAACCACGATCCCGGCCCCCGCGGCGGCGAGGAGCGCGAGAAGCGCGGGGTGGATTCGTCCGGCAACGGCGGCATGGCGCATCTTGCGGTCCTCCCGATTCCCCGTACAATACCCGTCCGGGCGGCGCCCGGCCCGGACTGTACGGTAGCACACCGGAGCGCCCCTGTCCACGCCGACGCCGCGACGGAGGAGAACGATGCAGGAGTACAAGCAGGAATTCATCGAGTTCATGGTCTGGTCGGGGGTGCTCACCTTCGGCGACTTCACCACCAAGTCCGGCCGGAAGACCCCGTTCTTCATCAACACCGGCAACTACAGCTCCGGCATGCAGCTCGCCCGCCTCGGCGTCTACTACGCGCGCGCGCTCCACGAGGCGCTCCACGCCGACTTCGACTGCCTCTTCGGCCCCGCCTACAAGGGCATCCCCCTGGCGACCACCACGGCAGTGGAGCTCGCGACGCAGTTTGCGCACAACGTGCACTTCTGCTTCAACCGCAAGGAAGCGAAGGATCACGGCGAGGGCGGCACCCTCATCGGCCGCCGGCCCCGCGACGGCGAGCGCGTGGTGATCGTCGAGGACGTCACCACCGCCGGCACCTCGGTGCGGGAGAGCATCCCGCTCCTGCGCGCGCAGGCGGCGGTGGACGTGAGGGCGCTGGTGGTCTCGGTCGACCGGCAGGAGCGCGGCACGGGCGAGCGCTCGGCGCTGGCGGAACTGCGCGAGGAGTTCGGCATTCAGACGATCAGCATCGTGACGCTGGACGAGATCGTCGCCCACCTCCACAACCGCCCGTTCCGCGACGGCGTGATCCTGGACGACGCGATGAAGGCGCAGATCGACGCCTACCGGGCCGAATACGGCGCGAAGGCGTAGCCGGCCCCATTCCACCGGAGACAGGGAGGACTTCTCTCCATGGCGGACTCGTTTCAGCTCGCCCCCCCGGAGCCGGACGCATCGGCCCCGCCTGCCGCAGCCGGAAGCCGCCCCTGCGTCGTCGTCACCGGCGCGGCCGGGCGCATCGGCCGGTCCTTCGTCGCGTCGGCGGCCGACCGCTACGCCTTCCGCCTCCTCGACCACCCCGACGCCGACCCGGCCCCGCTGGCGGCGCCGGGCGAACTCCACCGCGGCCACATCGCGGACGTCGATTGGGTCGCCGACCTCTTCGCCGGCGCCGAGGCGGTGGTCCACCTCGCCGCCCATCCGGCCCCGGACGCCGACTGGCCGTCGCTTCTCCCCAACCACATCCTCCGCCCGCCCCCCGC
>CAZKKD010000114.1:0-10334 GCA_964553265.1 uncultured Planctomycetales bacterium
CGGCGCCGGCGAGCACGGGGGGGCGCACGCGCACCGCGTCAATCCTCGATGCGCAGCTTGATCTCGTCCGAGTTGCCCTTGAGCTCGGGAGCATACATCGCATACCCGCGGGCCGGGAGGGCGCTGTAGACCCCCGGGACCTCGGCCCGGAGCCGGTAGCTGACGCTGTGGGCGCCGCGGGCGAGGCGCTCGACGAAGAAGGCGACCTTCTCGTCCCGGAACTCGACGTACGCCCCCATGGCGTTGCCGGTGTAGCCCGAGCGCACGCGCACGGGTTCGCAGCCGGCGGCCTTCCAATCCTCGAAGACGAGGTATTCGTAGTCGTTCTTGCTCTCGATGACGAGCTCCACTTCCAGGAGGTCGCCGCTCTGGAGCGTCCCCCCGTCCTCCACGGGGACGCGCTCGTACTTCTCCACCTTCTGCTCCACGGCCTGGCCGTGCGCGCCGGCAACGTGCGCGGAAGCGTCCACGCGCCTCAGACGGTAGACGTCCCGCCGCACCTTCACCTCCAAGCCGGCGGCGGGGATGTGCTTCTCGAGCGAGAAGTAGCTGAGGTAGGCGTTGAAGTAGAGGGGGCCGGTGCCGGTCTTGCGGAGTTCGATGGTGTGCCTGCCGGTCTCCACCGCATCGCCGAAGAGCACGAAGCGGTTGTCGAAGGTGAAGAGGTTCTCCCGGTTGATGGTCACCTCCTTCTGCGGCTTGCCGTCGACGAGGATCGTGAGGGTGAGATCGGGCCGGTCCTCGCCGGTGGCACGGATGTAGTCGGCGAAGGCCTCGATGACGTAGGCGGTGTCGCGCGTGGAGTTCCAGTAGGTGGCGTGCTTCCGGTTGTTGAGGAGATACTTCACCAGGCGCGGCGCGACCGGGCCCTCGGGGTCGACCGCCGAGCGGGCGTGGAGGTGCCCGGCATGGCCCCCCACCTCCGGGCCGTACCACGCCCACCAGTGGGGGCGGTTGTGGGGGTGGAGCCGGGCGGGCTGGTGCTCCTCGTCCTGGACGGGCACCTGCTCGACGTTCCGGCGGAGCATGTCGCGCTCCTCGGTGCGAGCACGCGCGTGGAGCGCGAGCGCAAACGCGCACTTCGCATAGACGCTGAGGTGCGTCCGGTCGCGGTAGAGAAACGCCCGCATCGCCGCGTTCTCCTTCCGCCCGGCCTCGGCCAGCACGGTGTGGACGAGCGCGTCGGTGTTGTCGGCGTACCGCTTGGCGGTGCGGGGCCGGGGCTTCTGGTCCCATTCGCGGAGGCGCTCGACCTGCCGGGCCTCGTGCTGCTCCATCCAGGCCAGGCTGCGGTCCAGGACCCCGGGCAGGAGGGCGATGTCGTTCTCCTGCGCAAGCAGCAGCCCATGGACCACCACGGCGGTGGTGTGGGCGCCCGAGCGGGAACCGTGGCCGCTCCACCAGCCCCAGCCGCCGTCGGCGTTCTGCATGCGCTGGAGGTCCTCCACCCCGCGCTTCACCATCCGGTCCACCTCGGCCTCGTCCCAGACCGGGTTGCGCGGGACCAGCGTCCCGTCGGGGCCGCGGCGGAGGTTGTGCTTCTTCCACTGTTCGGCCCGCTCGGCGGCGTCGCCGAGCTCCTGCGCGTTCAGGTTGACCCGCTTGTCGCGCACGTCGGCCAGGTCCACCCCCATCCGCAGCAGCATGTTCTGCGTGATGACGGTGGGGAGGAAGCGGTTGAGCGTCTGCTCGGTGCAGCCGTAGGGGTACTCGACGAGGTACGGGAGGGCATCGATCATCGCCAGCGCGAGGGTGGGCGAGTAGCGGACTTCCAGCCGGCTTTCGTTGACGCGCCGGTCGGCGGGAACGTCGATGGTGATGCGGGCGGTCTCCTCGTCCGGGCGGAGGAGGCCGCACTGCGGGACCAGCTTCTCCATGCCGTGGACGAGCACGGGGAAGGTCTGCTCCATCGCGTCCGACTCCTCGTCGGTGAGCGCCTTCATCCGGACGACGCCTTCGCCCTCCTCGGCCGCGCGGACGCGCCAGTCGACCCGCGTCTCGCCGCCGGCGGGGACGGTCACCTGCTTCGTGAGCCGCCAGACGCCGTCGGCTGGCGCGGCCAGGCTCTCGGTCGGCGCAAGCGCGCCCTCGAGCTCCAGGACGGCCTCGACCGCCTTCTCCGTCTCCAGGTAGTTGTGGATGTTGGCGGAGAGGACCGCCTCGTCGTACTGGGTGAAGAAGCGCGGCGCCTGCAGGCGGATGATCAGGTTCTTCTTCGTGATCACC
This sequence comes from uncultured Planctomycetales bacterium, assembly GCA_964553265.1. GTDB lineage: Bacteria > Planctomycetota > SZUA-567 > SZUA-567 > JAFGNG01 > CAZKKD01. The sequence goes on from CAZKKD010000114.1 coordinate 2,227, forward strand.
TCGGCCGCGCCCTGCCCGACGCGCGTGCCCTGCCCCATCGCCCAGGTCCGGATTTTCCAGGTGGTGAGCTGTTCCGGCATGGGGACCTCGATGGTGGCGACGCCGTCGGCGTCGGTCTCCAGCGCCGCGACCCAGAACGCGGTGTCGGCGAAGTTCTTGCGCACCGTGGGTTCGACAGTCTCGCCGCCGCCGGGAGCGCCGGGGCCGGCCTTGTCCGCCACGTCCGCGATCTCCTCCATGGGCGCCGCCGCGGCTTCCGTCTCCATCAGGGCGTCGTCCGCGGCGGACATATCCGCGCCAAGCGACATGGCGCGGCCGGCCTTGGCCGCCTGCGGCAGTGCGGCGCCGCGTCCGCGGTTCTCCTGCTTCTTGAGTCGGCTCCTGTCATCGTGATCGGCGGCCAGGTGTCCGAAGACGCCGAGGTTCTGCATCGTGGTTTCGTTCTGTTTCACGATGATCTGGAACCACCGCTCCAGGTTCGACGCGGTGGCCGGGCTGTGGTGCCGGCGCCACTTCCAGAAGTGGGCGCGGATCTCCGGCACGTTGCCGCCGCCGGAGATGTACTCGACCGACTTGTCGTAGACGGTGACGACGGTGCTGCCCTGGTACGGCTTGCCGAAGAAGTCGGTGAGCCGCAACTGGACGGTCGCGACCGCGCCGGGCTTCAACTGCTCCCGGTCGGGAAGGACCTCGACATTGAGGACGCGCTTCTCCGGCGGGACCACGATCTCGCGTGTCCGACTGTGCACCCTGCCGTCGGCAACGGTGACGGCCTCGACGAAAAAGTTGGGCATGTCCTTCTTCGCCACGTCGATGGTGGCCACGGTGCTCTTCCCCTCCAGACGCAGTACGCGCGGGGGGAGGTAGATCCCGTTGGTGGGCCGGACGAAGAGGAGGACGGTCGAGCCGGCGCGTTCGGTGTTGACCGAAACCCGCACGGTTTCGCCCGGTGCGTACTCGCGCTGTTCGGTGAGGAGTTCGACCTGGTTGAACCGGAACTCCCGCCCGTCGAAGCCCTCGCCGCGGACGAGGAAGAGGTAGCCCCCCTCCTGGCGGCGCCCGGCGGCGTCGGTGACGACATAGGAGAGACGGTACTGCCCGGCCTGGCTGGCCTGCAGCTTCTGCGTGGCGCGTCCGTCGGCGTCGGGATCGACGTCCCACTGCGCGACTTCGGTCTCCTGCGGCGCGCCGTCGGCGTCATAGGTGACGCGGTAGAGCGTGAGCGCGCCGTCGCCGGCGACGGGCTCGTGCGGGACGGTCGGCGCGGCGAAGTGGGGGTGCACCGGTTCGCCGGCGCGGTGGTCGCCGCGGTCACCCCGGGGGGCGGCCCGGAAGGGATCGCGCGCGACCAGCACCTTGCGGGGGCGGACGTTGGTCCGGCGGTACTGGTCGGTGACCTCGGCGGTGATCTCGTAGCGGTGATCCGTGTCGCCGTGGATCGCCTTCGCCACCGAGGTGTCGATCGGCACCGCCACCGTCCCGTCCTCGCCGATGGGGACGGTCCGATCGGAGACCACCTCCGGCGGCGGGCTGGAGCGACGCCACCACCACCAGACCGGCTCCGGATGCCCCCAGCGATGCCAGCCGGGGTACCAGTCGTAATCCGGCGCGAACCACCAGTAGCCCGCCCCGTAGAACCAGTCCCACGGCATGACCGGGTACCAGCGCTCATCGTGCGCATGGCGGAGGACCTTCACCTTCACCTGCGCGTGCGTCACCGGTGCGCCGAAGTAATAGTCGGCCCGGACGGTGGCGGTGACGGTCTCGCCCAGCATCACCGGCTCGGTCGGCGCCTCGACGGTCACCTCGAATTCCGGCTTCTTGTACTCCTCGACGCGGAACGAGCCCGACCCATGATCGCTGCGGACGGTATAGTTGCCCAGCGCCGCATCCTCCGGCAGCACGTACTCGCCGTGGACGCCGCCATAGGCGTCGGCGGTCACCCGGGCGGACGCCACCTCCTCGCCCTTCGGGTCGTGGATCCGGACGGTGAAGGTCCGGCCGGCGAAGCGGCTCTCGTCCTTCATGTCGTACTGGGCGTGCCGCGTCCAGACCTTCCACTTGACGGTGTGGCCGGGGCGGTAGACGGGCCGGTCGGTGATGGCAAGCACGCGGACCTCGCTGTAGTCGGGGTCGTGGCGCTGCCCGTACCAGACGCCGTTGAAGCCGAGGTGGCCCATCCGCCCGTCCTCGGTCCGGGCAATGAGCAGCCAGTTGTACCCCTGCGGCAGCGTCTTGGCATCGAAGAAGAGCTGCCCGTCGGCGTCGGACTTCTCGGCAAAGTGCCGCGTCCGGACCTCATGCTTCCGCTGCTGGCTGTGATAAATCTGGTCGTAGCCGAAGATCTCGACATGCGCCTTTGGCAGCGGCGTCCCGTCGGCGGCGTCGGCGACAAAGTAGAACGTCTGCTGGTCGAGCCGCTTCTGCAGGATGGCGATGTCTTTCAGCCAGAGCACGATCCGGCTCTCGTTGCCGCCGTTCATGTTGGCCGTCAGGAGGTAGGCTCCGCCCTTCTGGAGCGGCGTGGCGACCGTGATGCGCCGGTCCCAGTGCTCCGGACGGGGGTCGAGGTCCAGCTCCCAGGCCGCCACCTCGTCGCCGAGGTACTTGGTCTCGTTCTCCCGGATGATGCGGTAGCCGATCCGCTCGATCTGGACCTTCTGCCAGTCGAGCCGGTCCGGATTGGCCTTGAGGTAGGCCTTGAGGTCGTCGAGAAGAAGGTCGACCTTGATGCGCTGCGCCCGGAACGCCACCTTCGTCCCGTTGCGGAAGCGATAGTCCACCGTCGCGCCCTGGCCGGCGGGCTGGCTCATGACCGGCTCGAAGGTACCCCAGTTGCCGGTGATCTGCGCGATGCGCTCGCCTGCGTGTCGCTGGTTGAAGGGCCGATAGGCCTTCCACCACGTCACCGCTTTCGGATACTGGCGGCGATTTTCGAAGATGGGGGCCAGCGTCCGGATGGCGTCGTCCTGGAAATCGCCGTTCTCGGTCGCCAGCTCCTTCAGCAGTTTCAGATGGTTGTGCTCGGGCGGAAGACGGAAGCGTCGGATGCCGGTGGCGAGGCGGGCGACCGTCTCGTCCTCGTCCAGCGTATGGAGCGACAGGATGCCGGCGGTCTCGTCCTCGGCATCCTCCCCGGCGCCGCCGCGGCCGAAGTACCGCATCCCGTAATGGGCCAGCGTCTGTACGCCGAACTGCTCGTGGAGAAAGCGCGCCCGGCGGTACTTCACGTCATCCGCAAGGGCGGGATGCCTCTCCGCCGCCTGCATCAGGCACCAGCGCCAGCGCTCGCCGTCGTTCGCCGCGGCATCCCAGGTTTCGGGAATCTCGTAGTAGACCGGGTTCCCCTCCGCGTCGACGGGCGCGCCCTGCGGGCCGCCGTGGTAGTAGGCGTTCTGGTCCTGCCAGTCGGGAAGGGTGTCGAGATCGGTCCGGATCTGCAGGCGCCACGCGCCGCGCCCCCCCTGCCCCTGGAGAAACGCATCGGCGAACTGCAGATGCAGTTCCGCCACCGCACTGCGCTCGGCGTCTTCGTCCACCGCCCGGATCGCCTGGCGGTAGAGCTGGAGCGCGCGGACATGGTCGCGATGGTAGACCTGGACCCACTGCCCCCCGCCGCGGTGGTGGCCCCGGTGAAACGCGCCGGCGACCAGATACCCGTAATGCGGCAGGTTGCGGTAGGCCTGCGCCGCGGCCTGGAGCACCCGCCAGTCCTTCGCGTTGGCGGCGATGGCGGCTTCGAGAAACGTGTCCAGATCCTGCTGGCGGTTGATGCGCTGCATGCAGGTGATGGCGTAGTTCAGGTCCTGGAACTCAAGCGGGTAGTCGATGGCGTCATCGGTCAGCAGGCGCTCGTAGATCTCATACGCTTCCTTGAAGTTGCCCTGCTGCATCAGTTTCGATGCGTTGCCGCTGCGCGCTTCGGGCGTCGCCGGCGTTCCGTCGGCCCCCACCGCCAGCGCCAGCGTCAACACCAGGAGCAACCCGCCCAGCCATTCGCGTCGTCCAGCACGCATCATCCGTCTCCTCATTGTCCGTCTGCGTATTTGATTCGATGGGCCGCCGGTCCCGACACGGTCCGGCGCTGCCTGCGGTCATTGCCTATGGATCACCCGACGTTACCTTGTAGACGACCCCGTCCACTTCGACAATCACATTCTCCCCGAGCGCGAGGACTGCGCCGAGTTCGGGGTGCTCCCGGAGGAGTTTGAAGTACGCTTCGCCGAGGAACGTCACCGCCACCACCTGCGCCGGCGTCACGGCCGGGTCGAACGCGGTGTCGGTCCAGACGCCGTCGCGGCGCACAAAGGTCTTCTCCCCCACCTGTCGGACGGGAGCGCGGACGATGCGCGGGCCCGCTGCCGGTTCGCGATGGGGGCCGCCACCGGAGCCATTCCGGCCGGGCGTCAAGTTCTGGTGCGCACGGCTGCCCCCGGGTCCGCTCGTGGCGGGCGCCGACTCCTCGATCCGGACCCGGTGCTGCCCGCCGATCCTTGTCGCGCCCCCCTTGTAGGCGTCGCTGAGCGCACTGGCGTCCTGTGCGGCGGCGCCGGACTCGGCATCGCGGAAGCCCTCCGCCATCTCCTCCTCCATCTTTCCGATGCGGCGCTGCAATTCCTTGCGTTCCTCCGATGCGCCCCCGGCGGCTGCGGCCGGACGCGGCGCCCTCCCGTCGAGTTCGCTGTCCTCAACCGCAAGGAACGAGGTGTACGGCGTCACCAGGCCATGCCGCTTGGCCAGCGACTTCACCTCCTCGACCAGTTCCTCCGTCTCGCCGTGGAGGCGAATCTGGTCGAGGAGGTACCCCACCTTGCGCATCGCCCAGAGCCCGGGCAGGAAATCGGCCCCCGTCGCGGTCGCGCCCGGCGACCAGTGGATCGGGTAGGTGTAGCTCCGCTCCCGGCCGGCGGCGGCGCCGCGGACCGTCAGCGTCTGCGGGCCCTCCGCCTGCGGCGTGCGGAAGCGCCCGAGGAGGAGAATCTGCCCGCCCCGAAAGAGATCGCCCGGCTGCTTCGGATAGACGTCGTGGACCTCCACGCCGCCGTAGTCCACCGTGATGCCGCTCAGAACCGGGCTCGCAATCTTCTCGTAGAGCGCCGAGACCTTCACCTCGATGTCTTCCTCGGGCTTGACGTAGGCGCGCTGGCCGCGGCCTTCTTCGGCGAGGCGGTCGAGCAGCTTGGCGTTGACGTCATACCCCACCCCGAACGCGAAAACGCGCGCATTCGCCTCGTTCCGCACCGTCGCCTGCCCCAGAATCCGCTCGACGTCGGTCTCGCCCACCGTCGGCAGCCCGTCGGTGAGGAAGAGCAGCATCGGCACGTGCTCGGCCCCCGCCAGAAGCTTCAGGCCGTGGCCGAGCGCCTCGTCGATGGCGGTGCCGCCGGCGGCGTCGAGTTCGTCCAGAAAGCGGATCGCGGCCGCCACGTTCGCTTCGGTCGCGGGCACGCGCTCGCTTCGGAACGGCCGGACGCCGGTGCTGAAGGCGATCAGGCCGAACGTGTCGCCCGGCCGCAGCTTGCGCAGGCAATACGCCAGCGCATCCTTCGCCTGGGCCAGCTTGCGGCCGTGCTGCATGCTGCCCGACTTGTCGAGGACGAAGACCACGTCCTTGGCCAGCGTCGCCGTGTCGGGGAGCTCCACCCGCGGCGAAAGCATGAGCAGAAAATGCCCCTCCTCCCCGTCTCCGACCCCGTCGCGGGCCAAGACGCTCGCGCCCACCGCCTCCTCGGCGGTCGACCAGTAGAGCTCGAAGTCGGCGCCCGGGCGGATGTGCTTCGCTTCAAAACCGGCGACGGCGTGGTGGTCGTCCGGACGCGCCACGTCGATCCGGTGGCTCGGACTGTAGACGTTCGCGATCGCGATGCGGTTGGCCAGGCGCACGCGGATGGCGGCCTCGTCGATGGCGGCGCCCTCCCCCGCCGGCTTGGCCGACAGGAACGGGTACGACAGGCGGAAGAGCCCGCTGTCCCGGCGCACCAGGTGTGCGTACCGCAGCCGGATCTTCACCTCGCCGTTGGCCGGGATGGGATAGACGCGGAGCTTGATCATCTGCATGCCGACGTATTCCAGGAGTCCCGGGTCCTTGCGGCGACGGACAATGTCCTCGTAGACCGCGCGCGCCCGGTCGGCGTCCAGGAGCTCGGCCGCCACCTCGGTGCCGTTCATGAAGAGGCTGAAGCGCTCCACCGCCACGTCCGCCGGCAGCGGGAAGAAATAGGTCCCCTCCAACTCCATGCCGTTCGGGTTGTGAAAGACTGCCTCCACCGCCACCGACGCGGTCTGCCCGTCGACGGTGATCTCGGCCTGGTGGCGTCGCGTCTCGATGGGGCGCAGGCGGGGAGCGGGGCGCTCGGGCGGGGCCGGTTCGATGACGATGGGGCGGGGATCGACGATGCGGCAGGCGGATGCGTCGGGCGCCGCCAGTAGAACCAGGAGCGCCGCCACAGGACCCGCACGACCAATCCACCAGAGCAATGCCGCCATGTTCTTCCCTCCGCGTTGGTCCGGACGAAATGCCGGGGAGCATACCGGATCGGTCACAACCGTCCGATGGCCTGCCCGGGATAACGGCGGTGACGGAACCGGGGGGTCAAAAAAAAGTGCGTGCGGCGAAGACAGGTTCCCCCCGCAACCACCGGCAACCACAGTTTGCATCCGAAGGAGAGACCCATCGAAGAAGGAACCGGTTGCGGGCAGGGGGACAAATCCGTATCGTTGGCGGTGCAGGTGCGGCCCGGCGCCCACACGCCGACGGGTGGCGGCCCGCATGGCCCGACACCGGACCGCCACGGGAAGCCCGGGTCGATTGCGAGCCGGATGAGACGGAGCGGGATGATGGTCACGTTTGCGATCGACACCTCCACCCCCGCGGCCGGGGCCCGCACGCTCCGGGTGCGGGGATCCATCGACGCCGCCAGCTTCGAAGAACTGGAAGCAGTGCTTCGCCACGCGTTCGCGGAATCAATGGACACGGTCACCGTGGATCTCGGCAACGTGGATTTCGTGAGTTCGGTCGGCGTAGTGGTCCTGCTCGACGCGGTGCTGCGGGCCAACGAGGAGGGGATCGACTTCACCCTCGCCCGCGTCCCCGACCACGTCCTCTCGGTCCTCGACCTCCTCTCCCTGGTCGAGCGCTTCCGGACGCTCTGCCACCTGGAGCCGCTCGCCGACCAACCGGACGGCTGAGCCGCACCGCTCCCCTTTTGCCCCAACGGAATGTCGAAACACCCCCGCCTGCGGGCCGGTGCCGTCGCCCAGCGTTCCTGCGGCGAGAAACGCCACAGGGCCCGCACGCACACGCATGCGGGCCCTGCAGTCGTTTTGTCCTTCCGGTCGTCGCCGGGCTACTCCACCCGCAGGACGCCCCAGTTCGCCGGGGAGAGGCGGGCCTCGGACGGGATGTCGTCCACCATCTTCGCCTGCGTGGCGGCACGGCTGGTGTAGAGGTGGTTGCGGCTGATGGCCTGGAAGCCGCGCTGCCCGTAGCCCGACAGCAGCACCTCCGCTTCGAACGCGAGCTCCGACCCGGCCGCGAAGTCGAGCCCTTCGAAGAAGGCTTTCGGCAGCTTGAGGTCGACGACGTAGCGGTTGTTCTGCACGTCGATCTTCACCGCCCCGCCCTCGACCGGGCCGACATAGGCGAAGGTCTCGTCGCCGACCGGGCTCTTGTAGCGGAACGGCTTGTCCAGCGTCTCGCTCACCGGCGCCATCGCCTGCAGCACGTCCTTGCCGTCGACGCGGGTGGCGAGGAAGCGGATATCGCCGGCCTGCGCCTCACGCCGCTCACCCGCCTTGCCGAAGTACAGCCCGACCGCGTCGCCCTTCTTGAAGAGGAGCGGCAGCAGTTCCGCGCGGTTCTCCATCGGCGTCGGGTCGCGCACCTCGAAGCGGGCGTAGACGGCATCCGCGTCGTGGACGAGATACAGCTTCGCCAGCGGGTCGCCGTTGTTGTCGTCGAACGCCTGCACCGCCTCGCCCCACGCGCCGGTCTCCATCGGGTTCCCGTCCGCGGGCTTCAGCACGGTGGGGGCCGCTTCGGCCGCCTCTTCGGGCGGGAACGGGTTGACGACCGTCTCGAGCGTCATCGTGCCCGAAAAGCGCATCTC
>CAZKKD010000115.1:0-10294 GCA_964553265.1 uncultured Planctomycetales bacterium
GGGCCGGATCCGCGACGCCAGCCGCCGCGCGGGCAGCATCACCCGCAACCTCCTCACCTTCAGCCGCCCGCGCGACGTGCCCAAGGAACTGGCCAACCTCTCCCGGGTCGTCGAAGACACCGTCGGCCTCGTCGAACGCGAGTTCGCCACCGAAGGCATCGCCATCGACTGCCGCACCGAACCGGTGCCCGATACGCTCATGGACCCGCCGCAGATCGGGCAGGTGGCGCTCAACTTCCTCATCAACGGCCGCCATGCCGTGCTGGACCGGCCGGTAAGGCGCATCGAGGTGACCACCGGCCTCGACGATGACGGCATCTTCGCCCGCTTCGCCGACACCGGCTGCGGCATTCCGCCGGAGAACCTGAGCCGCGTCTTCACCCCATTCTTCTCCACCAAGGGCGAGCATGCCGACGGCGACAGCTCCCAGGCACGCGTACGCGGCACCGGCCTCGGCCTCAGCATCTCGCACACCATCGCCACGGACCACGGCGGGGAAATTGCCGTCGAAAGCGTCCCGGGCGAAGGCGCCACCTTCACCCTCCGCCTGCCTGTCCGCCGGCCGCGCCCGGACACTCCGGCCCCCGCCGGCGCAGCCGACGCGGTACCGACGGCCGCGCCCGGGCGCATCCTCATCGTCGACGACGAGGTCGACACCCGTGAATTGCTGGAGCTCCTGCTGCGGCGCCAGGGCCACGCGGCCGAGAGCACCGCCGACGGGCGCGAGGCCCTCCCGCGGCTGCACGAGGACTGGTTCGATGTCCTCTTCGTCGACCTGCAGATGCCGCTCATGCACGGGGTCGACCTGTTGAAGGAGATCGAAACCCTGCCGCCGGACCGCCGGCCGGTCTGCCTCGTCATCACCGGCAAGCCCGCCGGTGCGGTCGAAGCCGACATCGCGGGGCACGAGGTCTTCGACGTACTCCAGAAACCGTTCGAACTGGAAGAGGTCTGCAAGCGCGCGCGCGCGGCCATCGCACTGCGCCGGGCCAGGGGCGGCCCCAACTCCGCCGGATGATCCGCGCCCGTTGCCGGGAGAGGAAGCCATGGCGAAACGCAACGAACCGGTCCGCGTCCCGCTCCTGGACGCGGACGAGAGCTACCGCGCCGCCCCCGGCGTCGTGCTGGCCGCCGACACGTCCGGCGCCGACGGCTGGGCCGTGGGCTGGGAGCGCCTCCGCGGCGGCCGGCAGGAGGGGGTGGACGTCGTTACGGTCGAGAACGGCCGCTTCGCCTTCAGCGTCTGCCCGACCCGCGGCATGGGCATCCTCGACGCCGTCTTCGAGGGCGTGCGCCTCGGCTGGGACAGCCCCGTCGCCGGGCCGGTCCACCCGGCGTATGTCCACCCCGACACCCGCGGCGGCCTCGGCTGGCTCGACGGCTTTTCCGAGTGGTTCGTCCGCTGCGGGCTTGCGTGGAACGGCGCGCCGAGCGCCGTCGGCCCGCTCCACGGACGGATCGCCAACCTCCCGGCCGAGGCCGTGACGGTCGGCTTCACACCCGGTCGGAACGGCGGACTGGCCGTCCACGGCCGCGTGCGCGAGGCCACCCTCTTCGGCGCGAACCTGCTCTTGGAGACCACGCTCCGCACCGCACCGGGCGCGGACTGGATCACCGTCGAGGATCGCGTCACCAACCTCTCCGCCCAACCCGCAACGATGCAGATGCTCTACCACATCAACCACGGCCCGCCGCTCCTGGAGGCCGACAGCCGCATCGTCGCACCGGTCGAGACGCTCGCCCCCCGCGACCCCGGCCAGGCCGACCGCGCGAAGGCGTGGGACCGCTGCCTCGGCCCGACCACCGGGCTCGACGAGGCCTGCCTCTACGCCGACCTGCGGGCCGACCGCCGCGGCGAGACCCGCCAGCTTCTCCACAACGCCGGCCGCGACCTCGCCGTCGTCCAGCGCTACCGCAAGCGGTCGCTCCCCGCCTTCACCCTCTGGAAACACGAGGCCGCCCTCGCCGACGGCTACGTCGTCGGGCTCGAACCCGGCGCCAACTACCCCAACCCCGCCCCCTACGAGCGTGCGCACGGGCGCGCGGTCCGGCTGCGGCCCGGCGGGACCTGGACGGCGGCCGTCACCCTCTCGGTGGCGCAGGGGCGCAAGGCGGTCGACCGCGAGGTGCGCCGGGTCCGGACCCTCCAGGGCAAGCGCCGCCCGGCCCTCCACCTCGTCCCGCAGCCCGACCTCAGCCCCGCCGGCGACGCGGCGGCCGAACCACCGGCTTGACGGCGCGGACCGGGGCGGCCATGGTATAGGCACAGGCGCCGGTCCGGTCGGCCCCGCCCGGCGCGGGCAGCGAAACTTCGTTCGCAGACAGGGAGACGGGCATGGGATTCTGGGACAAGGCGAAGAGCCAGTTCATCGACGTCATCGAGTGGGTCGACGATTCGAACGACACCATCGTCTGGAAGTTCCCGCGCGCGGACAACGAGATCAAGAACGGCGCGCAGCTCATCGTGCGCGAGAGCCAGGCCGCGGTCTTCCTCCACGAGGGCGAGCTCGGCGATGTCTTCGCGCCCGGGCGGGTGGAGCTCACCACCGCCAACATCCCGATCCTCACCACGCTCGAAAGCTGGAAGTACGCCTTCGACTCGCCCTTCAAGTGCGACGTCTACTTCGTCAACACCCGCCAGTTCACCGACCTCAAGTGGGGGACCAAGAACCCGGTCATGCTCCGCGACCCCGAGTTCGGCCCGGTGCGGCTGCGCGCCTTCGGCGCCTACTGCATCCGCATCAAGGACCCCGGCGCCTTCATCAGGGAGATCGCCGGCGCCGGCGCCGCCTTCGAGACCGGCGAGATCACCGACCAGTTCCGCAACATGCTCGTCAGCCGCTTCACCGACGCGCTCGGCGAGGCCGGCGTCCCGATGCTCGACCTCGCGGCCAACTACAACGAGATCGGCGACCAGCTCCGCGAAAAGCTCCAGCCCGAGTTCGAGGAGTACGGCGTCGAGCTGACCAAGTACCTCATCGAGAACATCAGCCTCCCGCCCGCCGTCGAGGAGGCCCTCGACAAGCGCTCCAGCATGGGCGTCATCGGCAACATGAACCAGTACACCCAGTACCAGACCGCCGAAGCCATCGACGACCTCGCCAACAACCAGGGCGCCGGCGGCAACATGATGGGCATGATCGCCGGGATGAACATGGGCGGCGTCATGGGCGGGCAGATGCAGAACGCCACCCAGCAGCCCCAGCAGCCCGGCGGCCAGCCGCCGCCCCTCCCCCCGCAGGCGGCCTGGTACGCCGCGCTCAACGGCCAGCAGGCCGGCCCCTTCGACCCGAACATGATCGCCCAGCACATCCAGGCCGGCCGCATCACGCCCGAGACCCTGGTCTGGAAGCAGGGGATGGCCAACTGGATCCAGGCCGCCGAGGCGCCCGACCTCGCCAGCCACTTCGGCGCCGCCCCCCCGCCGCTGCCGCCGCGGTAGAGCCGTCGGCATCCGCGGAGCCGCCCGCGCCCGCAGCGCGGAACTGCAACCGAAAGACACGGATGCACAGATAGGGGGAGACGAAACAACTGATCGTGAAACGAAACGCCTGCGCCATCCCGGCCATGCGTCCAACGGCCGGCCTTGTTCTCATTCTCTATCCGTGTCTATCTGTACCATCTGTGTCCTGTCGTTGTGCGGTGCTGCAGGGCCGATGAAGTTGTATGGGGCCGACAAACCGCAAGCTGTCGGCCGGAGACCTGTGGCGGTTCTCTATCCGTGTGCACCCGTGTCCTGCTGTTCCCGGTCCCGTTCCCGCCGGGAGCGGACGAACGCACACGGATCGTGGAGGCGAAGCGCACCGATGCTCAAAATCGTCAGCGAGATCAAGGAATTCGCGGTTCGCGGCAACGTGGTCGACATGGCGGTGGGCATCGCCATCGGGGCCAGCTTCACCGCGGTCGTCAACAGCGTCGTGAAGGATCTCATCACCCCGCTGGTAGCCGCCGTCACCGCGGAGACCACCTTCCGCGACGTCTTTGTCCTGCTGCGCGACGGCAAGGGCGGCGGCCCCTACGCCACGCTGGCCGAGGCGCAGGCCGACGCCGCGATCACGCTCAACCTCGGCGCCTTCCTCGACGCGCTCGTCACGCTCGGCATCGTGGCGGTGGTGCTCTACTTCCTCGTCAAGGCCACCAATCGCCTCCACCGGCCCGAGCAGCCGAAGGCCGACCCGGTCAAGACGCGGGAGTGCCCCGCCTGCTACCAGAGCATCAGCCTCTCCGCCCGCCGCTGCCCCTTCTGCACCACCTGGCTGGCCAACGAGCCCGAAGACGCCGACGCTCCGGACACGCCGCCGGCCCCCACGGACTAAGCCCCAGCCGCGCAACCATGTGCGCCCGGATGCCCCAGGTACCCGGATCCGTGACAAGGAGGAGGCCGTACCGAAGGATGGTTACTGTGGGGCGCCTGTCTTCGTGCCCTTCGTGCTCTTCGTGGTGAATGGATGGGCAGCCGCGCTTGTCGGTGTGCTGCGGTCGTCACGGCTCCGCTACGCCCCTCGGCCCCTCGTCTGCCTCCCCCCCGACAACCACTTCCGCACCAAACCAGTCCGCCAGCCACGGAAGGAGCAGGGTTTGGCCGTGAGCGACTTCCGCGGACCAGGGAAGCTCGCGAACCTCCATGCCGATGATCCGCGACACTTCAGCAAGAAAGTCCCCTTCCGTTTCCTCGGCACATCCGACGAGGTGCAGGACAGTCCTCTCCTCGAAGTCCCGGATGCGATTGCGCATGGCCTGGACGTATGCATCCGGTGCGGGGTGCGTCGCTGGCACGAACGCGAGGTCAAACCCGAACCTCCCATACAGGTACTCCAGCAGCAGCCCCTCCCTGCGGGTGAAGCGTCCGCCGAGTGGGCCCGCGTCGATCCGGCACCGCTGGCGAAGCTCCCGACGCCGGAGGAACACATGCCACACCGCCCTGCCGAAAGACGCATTTGTGATCGCACGCGTTGCGATGGCGGCCAGTAGACGCCACCGGGTCCGCGCCGGCGACGGATGGAGGGACGCATCCCGCAGTTCCGCATTGACCAGGTACAGGCGCCCGCTGTCCGTGCCCGGTTCCGGCCCGACAGGCTCCGCAGAGCAAAGCACCCCGTCCGCTTCGTCCCGGTGTTCTTCCGAAGTCATCCGGGTGTCGGCATCGCGAAGAGCGCTTCCGAATGCATCGAGGTTCAGGCCCGCCCTCTCCGCCAGGACGGAAAGGGAAGGGGCGGCCCGCCGGAGATGCGCAAGCAGATCCGCATGGGAAACCGGCTGCTTCGTCTCCTTCCACCGCATGCCCTGAGGGGACGGCTCGAACGGGAGCGCGAAGCCTGTCGCATCCGCGGCAGCCGAAGGGAATGGATCGGAGATCAGGCTGTCCTTCACGTGTTCCCGGACAGCGCGGAAGTCGAGGCGCTGCCGCTGCAGGGCCGCGCGCCCCGCCGGCAGATGGCACAGGTACAGAAAACACGCCCGGACGTCGGGATGGCCGCCGGCATACCACCGGCAGAACAGGCCAACGTGGCTCTCCATCGCCTCGAAGTCCAACGGACCGAAGCGGCTGACCGCCGACGCCGCCCGCTCCAGCCCAGCCGAATCCACGACAGCATCCCCCTCTGCCCCCGCAGCAGTGTGCAGGGCCGACATCGCGAAGCCGCCGGCCTTACTCTGTCGCCCCATCTGCCTGCGATTCGTGTGTATCGGCGGCCTTTTCTCCAGGGGCTTGCATGTCCGAGAGCCAGACCATGGCCACGCGAAAGCCGACCCCGGGGAGCTGGGAATCCTTGTAATGGCCGCCCCGCATCGCTGAAGTGCCTGCCCCCGCCCACATCGTCCAGCCACCGCCTCGAAAGACGGCGAGCGGAAGGGCCTCTGCCCGCAGGACCGGGTCGTCACGATCCCGCAACGAGTAGAAATACCCGTACAAGGCGTCTTCGCACCATTCCTCCACATTGCCGTGCATATCGTTGAGGCCCCACGGATTCGCCGGGAAGCGACCGACCGGTGCGGCGCTTTCGAAGCCATCATCGTGGTGCTTGTCCCAGACGCCGGCTTCAGCGCTTTTCCGGCGTCCATACGACACATCGGCATAGTTGCCGTATTGGTGCAGCATCCCGAAGTCGTCCCCAAACCAGAATCGGGTCGCCGTGCCCGCCCGGCAGGCATACTCCCACTGCGCTTCGGTCGGGAGCTTGAAGACCATGCCCTCGGGCGCATAGGTCTGCAGCTTTGGCAGAAAGAGCTTGTTCACATCATGCCAGCTCACACGCTCCACCGGATCCGTGCCGCTCCTGCCCTGCACAGACGGCAGAACCCCCGTCACAGCTTCCCATTGATCCCGCGTGCACTCCGTCTCCGCCAGATAAAAGGGGCGCGTAATCCGCACCATGTGCCGGGGACGATTGCCGGCAAACAGATTGGCAGACTTTCCTGTAAGGCGGGCCATCTCGTCCGGGGCGTCCCGGCTGCCCATCAGATAGCATCCAGCCGGAATCAGGACAAACCGCATCCGTACCGTCTTCCCGAGGACAACGATCCGCTCCACGGGGACGCCCATCCGCTTTGCGGTTTCAGCCTGTTGGCGTTCGGCTTCCCGGCTGTCGTACGGCCAGTTTTCGTAAATCACCGGCAGGTGTTTGCGTGCTTCTTCGGCAATGGGGATCACCTCCTGAATACCCGCGTAGCGGCAGGCCATGGCGGCTTCGGCCTCATCCAGAACCCGCCTCCAGTCACCATAGTCGTCCGAAGCGCGCGCGCTCTGCAGCAGGCGCTTCGCTTCAGCGAGGTGCGTCCTGTACTCCCTCTTCTGCTTGGGCTCGGGGCCATTGGCGGTTTCCTCAGCTCTTGCCGTTCCGCTATGGGTCATGAAGGACGCAGACAGGAGAACAATCAGAACTGCCAAAGCAAATTTCATCGCGTGCTCCAAACCAGTTCATTGGGTTGTTGACGTTCCCGGCGACGCTTGCACACCGCTCATATTCCTGCGCCACCCGCTTCCGCATCCGCCGGACGTCGTCTGGCCTGCCCTTGTTGCGCCTACCGTCGCCCGGATCGCGACACCGCGCCCCCAGTCCACTTTGTCCGCGACGGCGCGGACGCTCCATTCGGGTGGAGCCTGCCAAGTTTCAGGATACGCTGCGGAGCGGGCGCGGTCAAGCCGGCGTGCGTCCGACAAAGGGCCATTCAACTCTTGCCATTTCGCCCTGAGCCTGGCGGCGCCGATTCGGAAAAACTCCCCTCTCCCTCTGGGAGAGGGCTTCGGGTGAGGGAGTTTTTCATGGTTCAGAGCCCTCACCCCGGCCCTCTCCCAGAGGGAGACGGAGAACGGAATGGCCAGCGGGTCAGACCAGGGTGTGGCGCTGGCGGCGGTAGGCGGCCGGTGTCGCGCCGAAGCTGCGGCGGAACGCACGGGTAAAGTGCGCCTGGTCGCTGTACCCGAGGCGGCGGGCCACCTCCGCCACCGGGAGCTCGGTGCCGGTCAGCAGGCGCGCGCCCTCCCGCGTCTTCACCTCGCGCACGAGGTCGGGGAACCGCTTGCCGAAGATGGCGCGCACCACGTGCCCGGTCCGCGACGGCGAGAGGTGGAGCGCCCCGGCCACGTCCGCCAGCCGGACGCGCGTCGCCAGCCGCGCGCGGATCACCTGCAGGATGCGCGCCCGCCGCGTCGAGGGCGCCGCGTCCGTCTCGCCCCGCAGCACCGCGCCCACCTCCCGCGCCACCCCCCGCAGCACCGCCAGCCGGTCGGCCAGCCAGTCCGCATCCGGCGCCCGCACCAGCCCCGCCCGCGGCGGCGCCCCGGCCCCCGTCCAGCACGGGCCCGCATAGAGGATCCCCGCCGCGAGGCCGTCCTCCAGCACCGGCGCCACCGCCTCGGTATGCCCGAACGGACAGGTATGCACCCGCCCCCCCGGACACCCCGCCACCGCCTCATGCACCTCCCCCCCGCAGAACGCCGCGCACGCGTCCTGGTGGCGCGCGCGGACGGCGAGGCAGGCGGGATCGGCGTGCTGGAGGCGGCGGTGCGGGAGGCCGCGGTGGAGGCGGTCGTGGAAGGCGACGCGCAGGCCCAGCACGCGGCCGGTGCGGTCAAGCAGCTCCTCGAAGCGGTCGACGATGGCGGCGTCCATGGGATCGAACCCCCCTTTTCGAGACACCTGTGAGACACCCGGCGGGCGTCCCGGAACACGACGCCACCCCTGCAAAACCCCGACCGCCGGCCGGATCCCGGCGTCCGCACCCCGGTCTGACCGGGGGGTACGCGCGTGACGCGGCGACCTGGATTGTCGTTTCCAACTGGATTCTAGCGGAATTTTTCAAACTTTCAACCACTGTTTGCAAGACGGATCGGGCGGGATCGGGTACCGTGTTTGGCAGGCAATGCGGACTGGATGCCCCGGCGACGGGGCCGGAATCCGCAGCCGCGCCGGGCGGACCGGCGCCGGTCCGACAGGCGAACGAACGGGTGCACGATTTTTGGGAGGATGTGCGATGCAGACGCTCCACGAGGCGGCACGGGACATTCCGGTCTGGGACGAGGTGGACGTGGTGGTGGCCGGCGGCGGCCCGGCGGGGGTGGCGGCGGGCTTTGCCGCGGCACGGGCGGGCGCGAAGACGCTGATCGTGGAGCAGACCAACTGCCTCGGCGGCATCGCCACCGCGGGCGGGCACGGGCACATCTGCCTCTACTCGGCCTGGGGATCGCAGGAGCGCGTGGTGGGCGGCATCCTGTGGGAGGCGGCCGAGCGCGTCCGCGACCGCGGCTGGGGCGTCCTCAACAACAGCTACGCCGACTTCGAGATCGAGGGGCTGAAGAAGGTGCTCGACGAGATGGCCGAGGACTGCGGCTGCGGGGTGCTGTACTACAGCTTCGTCGCCGACGCCATCGTGGAGGACGGCGCGGTCGCCGGCGTGGTGGTGCAGAACAAGACCGGCCGCCTGGCCATCCGCGCGAAGCAGGTGATCGACTGCACCGGCGACGGCGACGTGGCCGCGCTCGCCGGCTGCGGCTACGACGTCGGCGACGAGGACACCGGCCACTGCCAGCCGATGACGCTGATGTTCACCATCGGCGGCGTGGACATGGAGCGCGTGAACGCCTTCCGCAACGGCGACTACAAGCTGGAAGCGGTCTGGAAGGAAGCGCAGGAGAAAGGCATCATGCGCCCGTTCCAGTCGGGCATCATGGGCTGGTGGTGGACGCCCACGCGGCCGGACCAGGTGGGGGTGAACTTTACCCACATCAACTTCGTCGACGCCACCAAGGCCGAGGACCTGACCAAGGCCACCATCGAGGGCCGCAAGCAGGCCTACGAGACCATCGAGGTCTACCGCCGGATGATCCCCGGCATGGAAGAGTGCTACATGGTCTCCACCCCGGCGCTGGTGGGCACGCGCGAAAGCCGCCGCATCCACGGCGAGCACACGCTGACCCGCGACGAGGTGATGGCGGGGTCCGACTTCCCGGACAGCATCGGCTACGGCAGCTTCTTCATCGACATCCACTCCGTCAGCGGCCCCGGCATGGACAAGAAGACCTGGCGCCCGCCGCAGGGGTTCCGCTACCAGATCCCCTACCGCATCCTGGTGCCGAAGGACGTGGACAACCTGCTGGTGGCCGGCCGGTGCGCGAGCTGCGACCACGAGGCCCTCGGCAGCCTGCGCGTCATGCCGCAGTGCGCCGTGATGGGCGAGGCCGCCGCCCAGGCCGCGGTGCTGGCCAACGAGGCGGGCGTCCCCCCGCGCGCCATCGACGTCGCCGCCCTGCAGGAGCGTCTGCGCACCACCAACTGCATCGTCGACGAAGCCGGCATCGCCGCCGCCAACGCCGCCCCCGCCAACGCCGCCCCCGTCGAGGCCTGACCCCGCGCGCGGCCGCGCGAACCGCACAGAACTGCAGAACGGCCGGACACAGAGAAGGACGGAGAGAGACTCACGACGAAGGACACGATGGATGGGCATTTCTGCAGGGCCGACAACTTGCGCGTTGTCGGCCCTGCACATTTGGCGGGAGACTGCCTGTTTCGAGACGAAGCTGGGGATGGGATCTCTCGCAAAGGCGCAAAGGCGCGAAGGACGCAAAGAAGGACGAAGGAAAGGGAATTGCGAAGAGCGAAGAGCCGAGGACGCGGATGAAAAGAAGGGCAGCGTTGAAGCTATCGCGTTGGATCGCCCGCGCCCTCGCGGGCGGAGCGGACCGGGAGCGCTGCGGTATGGATCGGCGGTTCTGCGGGTCGAACCGAACGGCGTTGGGCGGAGCCCGACCGCTTCGCTGTTCGCCCTTTGGGCGACCGCCCGCGGGGGCGCGGGCGAT
>CAZKKD010000116.1:0-10279 GCA_964553265.1 uncultured Planctomycetales bacterium
CCTCGACCGCCCCGGCGCGGTGCGCGACCGGGAACCGGAGGCCATCGGCGCGCTCTTCGAGGGCCTGCTCCTCACCGGCGCGGCGATGACGATGGCGGAGTCGAGCGCGCCCGCGAGCGGCGGCGAGCATCTCCTCAGCCATACGCTCGACATGCAGGCCACGCTCCACGGCACCGCGCACGACCTCCACGGCCGGCAGGTCGGCATCGGGACCGTGCTCGCCGCGGAAGTGTACCGCCGTGTCCTCGCGGTGGAGTCGCCCGCGCCGGAGATCCGCCGCACCGGTATCGACGAGGCCTACTGGGGCCGGCTCGCACCGGTGGTGGCCAAGCACTATGCCGAGAAACAGCCTCGCCTCGAAACCGCCGCCGAACGCCTGGTCGCCGGCGCGACCTGGGCCGGCCTCCGGGGCGACCTGGGCGGCGTCGGCCGGGCGCCGGAGCGGATCGGCGACGGCCTCCGCGACGCGGGGGCGGCCTGGCGCGGGGCCGGCATCGGCGGCGCGGCCGAGGCGCTGGCGGCGGCGTTCTTCCACGCGCCGGAGATCCGCGCCCGCTTCACCGTGCTTGATCTGGCGGATCTGTTGGGTATCTTTACGGTGGAGGACGCCACGGCCATCGCCACCGACTGGGCCGGCGGCGGGTGCGGGGGCTGCGGGGCCTGTTGCGGCAACGCCTGCGCCGACACCGACGGCTGACTCGACCGCATCCACTCCGGGCAGGGATGCGGACCCGCACCGGCGACCACCGG
This sequence comes from uncultured Planctomycetales bacterium, assembly GCA_964553265.1. Lineage (GTDB taxonomy): Bacteria > Planctomycetota > SZUA-567 > SZUA-567 > JAFGNG01 > CAZKKD01. The sequence goes on from CAZKKD010000116.1 coordinate 751, forward strand.
AAGGAGTACCGGCATGCCTTCCCCCCGTTCCAGCAATCCCGGCACCACCGCTCCCCGCCGCCGCAACGGTTTCACCCTCGTTGAGTTGCTTGTGGTGATCGCCATCATCAGCGTGCTGGCGGCGCTGCTGTTGCCCGCGATGGAAGGGGCGATGCGCGCGGCGCGCCAGGCCGCCTGCGCCAACAACTTCCGCGAACTGCTGACCGGGGCCTTCACCTACACCACCGACTGGGACGGGCTCTTGCCGTACATGGGCACGGGGCGGTACGCCTGCCTCGGCATCTCCGGCCCGTCGAGCCCGACCGATGCCAGCGGCGCCAAATAGGGGTTCCACGACTGGCAGGCCGACTACCTGCAGCAGGGCGACTGGACCTGGACCGGATCGAAATGGGAGATCCCCGACCTCCTGGTCTGTCCCGGCCTCGACCGCAACACGCAGTACTGGCAGGCGCAGGGACCGGGCCGCAGCGGCGAACTGGTGCGCATCGGGGAAATCGTCCCCAACATGCAGGGACCGTTTGTCGGGTTCGGCGCATTCGTGGGCCATCGCTTCGAGAAGATTGCCAGCAGCATCCCCCGCGTCTACATCAACACCGTCAAGATGCCGATCGACAAGCTGCAGCACGCCTCCGAAGAGGTGCTTCTGCTCGACCTGGTGATCCTGCACTATTCCGCCTACCGGGTGGCGTCGGCGAGCGACGTGCCCTGCCCGGCCCCGCACGGCGGGCCCCTGGACGGGGGCGGCATGAACCAGGGCTACGGCGACGGGTCGGTGCGCTCCATCCCCATGGCCGAGGTGAACACCAGCTACCACTGCCCGTACGACGGCGACCGCGACGTGGTCTACCTCTTCCGGAGCACCCCCGAGGCCAGGCTGAACCGCGGCGGCTACCCGTTTCGCAACAACGCGGACAGCGGCCCGATCACGCTGGGCTGGTACGGCTTCACCAACGCCCACACCAGGTCCTGGCCGGGCTGGTTCACCCAGCCGTACTGAATCCGCGCCTTCTCTTCAGTCCTGATCGTAGTACGCCTGCTTGTTGCGGAAGATGCAGAGAGACTGATCGTCCTCGTCGGCCAGCCACTGGAAGAGGCGCGCGCGCAGGTCGCGGGCCACCGCCTGGTAGGCCGGTGCGTTGATCAGGTTTCGCGTTTCGTGCGGGTCGCGCTCGAGATCGTAGAGCTCGTCTTCGTGGACCAGGTTCAGGCCGTACTTGTGCTGCCCGTGCCGGAGGGTCCGCAGGGTGCAGGCGCCCTGGTTGAGCCCATCGAACTCCACCACCACATCCTCGCGCCAGTCCGCCACCGTCTCCCCCCGCAGGAGCGGCGCGAGCGACCGACCCTGGACGCGCTCGTCCGCTTCGTCGCTGCCGGCAAGGTCGCAGATGGTGGGCATGATGTCGGCGAGGGAGGCGAACTCCTCGCGCACTGCTCCGGCCTGCACGCCCGGGCCGCGGACAATGAGCGGAATCCGCTGGATCTCCTCGAAGTGGTGGTACCCCTTGTCCATCAGCCCCCCATGCGACCCGCAGGTCTCGCCGTGGTCGGCGCTGAAGATGACGATGGTGTTCTCGGCGAGGCCGGTCTCCTCCAGGTACTTCAGCATGCGGCCGATCTGGTCGTCGATCATGGTGGTGAAGGCGTAGTAGCGCCGCAGCCGCGGCTCCCAGTCGTCGGCCCAGGTCATCGACTCCGCGCGCGGGTTGATCTTCGCCTGGTGCGGCCCCGGGATGCGCCGGCTGGGCCAGTCGAGGTTGGGCCAGGGCGGCAGCGGCATGTCGCGGTAGAGGTCGTTGTAGGCCTTCGTCGCGAAGTACGGTCCGTGCGGCCCCCAGAAGTTGTGCCAGATGAAGAAGGGTTCGTCCGCCGCGGCGTACTGGTCCATGAGCGCAAGCGTGTTCTCGGTCAGGAAGCAGGGGACGGTCGACTCCACCGGGCCGGTGAGTTCGCCATCGACCACCTTGTGCTCCCAGCCGTGCTCGGCGAGGTAGGCCTGGTACTCCGCGTACCCGAAGCCGCCGCCGCCGTGGCCGGAGAAGTTCTGCCCGTCGAAGCCGAAGTCGCGCGGCAGCGACTCGATGTGCGGCCAGGGGGCGGGGAATTTGCCGAGGCGGATCTCGTCCTTCGACTCACCGAGGTGCCACTTGCCGCTGTAGCCGGTCCGGTAGCCCTGCCGCTGCAGGCGCCGGGGGAGCATCTGCGGGTCGTCGACGAGGCAGTGGCAGGCGGCGGTCATGTTGTTGACGTTGGAGGTGATGCCATGCCGGTGGGGGTACGCCCCGGTCATGATGCTCGCCCGGGCGGGGCTGCAGAGCGGGCAGGTGGTGTAGGCAGTCTCGAAGCGGGTGCCTTCGGCGGCGAGACGGTCGAGGTGCGGCGTCCGGCAGGGCGCTTCGCCATAGGCGCCGAGCGCGGAGAGGCGGTGCTGGTCGGCGATGACGAAGAGGATGTTCGGACGGTCGGCCACTGGTTTCTCCCTGGCGCGGCGGACAGACAGGGGCCGCGCTTCCCCGCCGGCGCTTCGCATCGCGCCGGCCCTGGCATCAACGTGTATTCCATCCCTGACGTCTAGCGGATCTCCGGGTGCTCGCGGGCGTAGTTGCGGCTGAAATAGGCGGCGTATCCCGACGGGATGGGCCACGGCTCGTGCAGGCGCGCGTCGGCCGGGAATGCCTCCGGCGCACCGCCGGACCGGATCCACTCCATGAGCACGGCCGGGGCGCCGCGGCGCTCCAGTTCGTCCAGAGCGGCGGCGTGCATGCGGTCGCGGCGATCGGCTTCCCCCGTCTCCTGCGCAGGATAGGGCACCGGCTCCGTGCCGCCGCCCGCGGCGCCGAAGCAGAGCCGCCGCAGCACCGACGCGTCGGGCCGGGCCGCGACCTCCAGGCACCACTCCCCGTCGAAGGCGGTGAAAAGGATGCCCTCCCGCTTCCACTTGTCCGCCGCCACGCCGGCCAGGGCCAGCGCGCGGCCGGGCCGCCCCTCGCGCGCGAGGGGGAGGAGGTCCTGCCCCACGCAGCCGTCCGGCGCCTCGCAACCGGCGAGGGCCGCCACCGTGGCGCAGATGTCCTGCGGCTGGCAGAGCGCGTCGCAGCGTCCGCCCGCTTCGCCCGGGAGCCGGACAAAGAGGGGAACGTGGGCCTCGTACTCGCGGACGGGAAGGCTCTTGCCGAAGTGGGCGTTCTCGCCGACGTTGGTGCCGTGGTCGGCGGTCAGGACCACCGCCGTGGTCTCGGCGAGGCCGGTGGTTTCGAGCGCTTCCAGCACGCGGCCGAGACACTGGTCGACAAAGTCCACCTTCGCCGCATAGCTGGCGACCACGCGCCGGCGCGCCTCTTCGGGCAGGTCGGGATGGTTGCGGTAGTGCAGGAGCCGCGGATCGAGGCGCCCGTCGTACCCCGGGGTGGTGTCGTAGCGGAGCATGCACTCCGCCGGCGCGTCCCAGGGCTCGTGCGGATCGAAGCAGTCCACCCAGAGGAAGAAGGGGTCCCGGCCGGCGTTGTCCTGCAGAAAGTCGGCCGCCGCATCGAAGAGCCGGCGGCAGTTCCAGTCCTCCGGCTTGCGGCGCGGCGTGTTGGCCCAGACGTAGGTGGGCAGGTACCAGGCGTCGTCGCCGGCATCGGGGGCGGGGCGGAAGTCGGCGAGGCAGGGGTCTTCGCCCCAGTTCTCCGGCGGCTCGATGCGGTCGCGGATCCAGGGGCGGTCCACCTCCGCGCCGCGGACGAACTGCCAGAAATGGAAGGGCCAGTCCATGTTGTGCCCGCCGTTGACGAGGTGCGGCGTGTCGTGGAGGAGCTGCGTCGCAAACCCCCCCGCCGCCAGCGTCCGCGGCAGCGTGGGCAGGTCGAACGCCAGCGGCTGCCAGGTGTGGAACGGCGCGCCGGTCCGCCCGGTGATGAGGTCGGTCCGGTGCGGAATGGTGGGATAGCTTGCCGCGAAGCAGCGGTCGAAGCGCCAGCTTGTTTCCGCGAGGCGGTCGAGGTTGGGCGTGCGGATCCAGCTGTTCCCGTTGGCGCCGATGTAATCCCAGCGCAGCGTATCGACCACGATGAGCACGATGTTCACGGAAGATCTCCTTCTTCAGCGACCCCGGCGGACGGCCCGCCACCGCGATCCCGGCAGGCGTGCCCCGCGAGTGTAGCACGTTTCCTTGTCCGTGTCCAATCCCGGCCCCTTTCTGCGGGCCGGTGGAGGGAGCATCGCGAAAACCATTTTTTTCCATTGCGGAAAATGGAAAACCGTACAAGATACGCAAGTCGGCAAAGATTCGCGCCGGGCAACCGCATCTCTACGCCGTCGTCGAAAGCTTCGGGAGGGCAGGGCATGGGCGACCTCGACGGACTGGACACCGCGTTCGCGTTCTCCGCCATCGTCGGCGGACTCCTGTTTCTCGTTCGCCTCGCCCTGATGCTCTTCGGGGGCGATCACGATGCGGACCACGACGGCGTGGATTCTGCCGACATGGGCCACGACGTCTCCCATGCGGATGGACCGGACCACACCGACGGCGGAGATTCCGGAGACGCGTTTCGCCTCCTCTCCATTCACAGCCTGACCGCGTTCCTGCTGGTCTTCGGGCTGATCGGGCTCGGCCTCCACCGCCAGCTCGATCTGCATCCATTCCTGGCGGCGCCGGGTGCGTTCCTCGCCGGTCTGGCCGCCATGGCGCTGATTGCCTCGCTCTTCAGTTTCATGCACGGCATGCAGTCGTCCGGTACGCTGGACATGCGCAACGCCGTCGGCCAGGAAGGCAACGTCTACCTCACCGTTGCCGCCAGCGGCAGCGGGCAGGTGGAGATCACGATCCAGGGACGCCGGCAGACCTTCAACGCCGTCACCGACGGCGAAGCGGACCTGCCCACCGATTCGCGCGTCCGGGTCGTGCGGGTGGTCAGCGGCAGCACGCTGGTCGTGGAACCGGCATAGCAGCGGACGGGCCGCCTTCCCGGCGGATCGGGAGCGAACCGGCACAAGACACGCAGCACATTCGGGCATCGGGAAAGGGAGAGAAACCATGCTGGCAGGCATCTTCGGCAACGGGGAACCGAATTACCTCCTCTGGGGCGGACTCGCCATCGTCATCGTCTTCGTGGCGACGCTTCTCTATCTGGCGTCACGGTACCGGCGCTGCCCGTCGGACATGATCCTGGTGGTCTACGGCAAGGTCGGGGCCGGCAAATCGGCCCGCTGCATCCACGGCGGCGGGGCGCTGGTCTGGCCGCTCATTCAGGACAGCCAGTTCCTCGACCTGACGCCCGTCACCATCAACATTCCGCTCGAAAACGCGCTCTCGCTGCAGAACATCCGCATCGACGTTCCGTCCACCTTCACCATCGGCATCAGCACCGATCCCTCGATCATGACCAACGCCGCCGAGCGCCTGCTCGGGCTTCGGCAGAAAGAGATCGAGGAGATGGCGAAGGAGATCATCTTCGGTCAGCTCCGCCTCACCGTCGCGAGCCTGACCATCGAGGAGATCAACCAGGACCGCGAACGCTTCCTCGAATCGGTCCGGCAGAATCTCGAACCCGAACTCAACAAGATCGGCCTCTACCTGATCAACGTCAACATCACCGACATCACCGACACCAGCGACTACATCGACTCCATCGGCAAGAAGGCCGCCTCCGAGGCGGTCAACCGCGCCAAGGTGGACGTGGCCGAACAGGAGAAGCTCGGCGCCATCGGCGAGGCCAACGCTCACCGCGAGCGCGACATCCGCGTCGCCGAGAGCCAGGCCGAGGCCGACAAGGGCAAGAAGGCCGCCGACGCCAACCGCCGCATCTTCGTCCAGGAGCGGGAAGCCGAGGCCGTGACCGGCGAGAACGAAGCGAAGGCCCGCATCGCCTCGGTCAACGCCGAGCTCGCCACCAAGGAGGCCACAGCGTTCCAGCGCGGTGAAGTGGCCAAGCGCAACGCCGAGGTGGAGATTCAGAAAGCCCAGTACCGCGCCGAGCAGGAACGCCTCACCGCCGAGGAGGTGGTCAAAAAGGAAATCGAACGCAAGAAGATCGAAATCGCCGCCGAAGCGGAAGCGGAGCGCACCCGCCGCGAGGCCCGCGGCGAAGCCGACGCCGCCCTGGCCAAGTACGAGGCCGAGGCAAAGGGCGTGCAGCAGGTGCTCGACGCCAAGGCCAACGGCTACCGGCAGCTGGTCGAAAGCTGCGGCAACGACGCGCGCGCCGCCGCCACCTTCCTCATGGTCGAGCAGCTCGAAGCGATTGTCGGCAAGCAGGTGGAGGCGATTCGCGACCTGAAGATTGACAAGATCACCGTCTGGGACGGTGGCGGAGAGGGACACTCCTCGACGGCCAACTTCGTCTCCGGCCTCGTGAAGAGCCTGCCGCCGCTGCAGGAGGTGGCACGGATGGCAGGCGTCGAACTGCCCGAGTACCTCGGCCGCATGGCCGACACCGAAGCGGCGACGCCCGAAACCACCGCCAAGAACAGTCCGCCTTCGCCCGGACCGGATGCGACGCCGCCGGCGCCGACCGGCGGCCCCGTCCCTCCCCAGTAGGCGGAAGGTTCATCTCCGGTGGAGACAGCTGGACAGTCGCTCAGATTCCGTGCCGGGGTGCTTTCGGGGCACGCAGCACTGCGGTTCGCTGGAGTTTCTTCCCCGCCTTTTCGAACGTGATCATGCGTTCGGTTTCTTCCAGGCAGCGGGCATGCAGCATGCGGTCCACCAAGCCGGGCTTTTTGCCTTTCGCGTGCTGAATCGCTTCCAGCGCCGCGACGGCAACGCCTGATGCTTCCTGTCGCCAACCCGGTTGGCGAAAGAGATCCCGCAGGGCTTTGACGGCAAGATCTTTCGGGATGCCGTAGAGCTTGTGAAGGACATAGTACGCTTCGGCGACGGCCAGGTCCGGCACGACCAGATCCTGCCCTGCCTGCAGTGCTTCCCGAATGCGATCCCGTGCAAGCTCCGCTTCCGTTGCAGGCTGGTTGGTCAGGAACCGCACCACCACGGAGGTGTCGAGGCCGATGGCGGCGTTCACTCCCCTTCGCCTTCGGCCCAGGCATCGTCCAGGGCATCCCGTGTTTTCTCCCAGGACGGCGGTTCCTCCACCAGGCAATCTTCCAGCATGCCGAACGCCGGGAGCTCCGGGTCCCGGACAGGGAGCAGTACCCAGGCCCGTTCGCCCTGCACCGTCACCGCCCGTACTTCGAGCCGATCACCCGGTCCGACATGCATCTCGTCACAGAGCTGCCGTGGCAGGACCGTCTGGCGCTTCGATGTGATCTTGATGGTGGTCATGCAGCGCTCCTCCTATCGTCTTACGAATGCACTATACCGTAAGACGAGGCGGACGGCAAGGAAATCCGCTCGTTTTGTCTTCGGCCAACCGAACGCCTACATCGGCACGGACGAGACGGTGGAGCGGCTGAGCGCGTTCCGTTCGGCCCAGGCGCGGAAGGCCCGCGTGAACGTGTCCGCCGGCGCACTGGCCTGGCCCACCGGTTCGGGCGCCAGCACATCTCCCAGAGCGAGCGGCCGGTCCGCGTTCAGCACCGGCGTCGGGACGGCCGGGGCGTCCGGGAGCGCTGCTCCGCATGCCGACCGCAGGCATTCGAGCACGGCGGCGGCGTCCTCGCCCGCAGCGGGGCGGATCCCGTCGTCCAGCGTCTGCGAGCGCGCACCCGTGGCCAGGATGGCCCCGGCCTGCTCGTGCGGACCGGGCAGCGGCAGCACCACCTCCGCCGCGTCGGCCGCGGGACTCCGGACGCAGTCGGCGACGATGAGTCGCGCGCCGGCGGGGACCGCTTCCGGCGTCTCCCGCAGACAGAAGATCGTCCGGGCCGCCTCCGCCGCGTCGCTGGTGATCGGATCGACGCCCAGGAGCGCCGCGCCCTCCGTGTTCGCCGCGCCCCGGAGCGCCAGGAGCGGTACGTCGGCGTCCTTCCCGAGCGTCGCGGCCAGCAGGATAGCCAGCCGGGCCAGGCCTTCACCGACGAGGGAGGCGTCGAGGACGATGAGCGGGCGTTCCGCCGCCAGCAGCCAGTCGGCCAGATCCGCCGTCTCCGCCGGCGCCACGCCGGAGGCCTGCTCCACCGCTTCGGGCGTGGCCGCCGCCAGCGCCTCGGCCAGGCCGGCGACGGAGGCCCCCTCCGGGCCGGCCAGCCGCGCCAGCACACCGGCCAGCGCCGCCGCGTCCGCCCCCGGTGCGGGCCGGACCACCGCGTCGCCATAGCGATCCGCCCAGGTCTCCGCCGCGGAGAGCACGGCCAGCCGCGCACCGGCCCGGCGGGCGGTGTTGAGCCGCGCCCCCGCGACCGGGTGGCTCCGCATCGGATCGCAGGCGACCAGGAGGATCCGATCCGCATCGCCCACCGCGCCGGCATCCCGGGGCGAACGGACGGCGCCCAGCAGGTCGTCGAGTGCGGCCAGGGCGGGCGCCTCCGCGGCGAGGTCCAGGCTGCCGGTCCGGCCCGGCAGGGCCAGGGCGGTCCGGACCTCTTCCTGCGTGGCGTGCGGACTCACCAGCGTCAGCGCTTCGTCGCCGGCCTCCCGCAGGAGCGCTGCGGCGCGGTCGACGGCCTCCGCCCAGGTGGCTTCGGTCAGCGCGCCCTCGGTCCGCACCATCGGCACGGCGAGCCGGTTGCCCTCGTCCAGCGCCCGGTGGCCGAAGTGGCCCCGCAGGCAGAGGAGGCCCTCGTTCGGCGCAGTGTACCGGGGACCCACCGCGACATGCCGGCCGGTGAGGGTGGTCCGCCGCACCAGCGCACAGCCCACCCCGCAGCCGAGGCAGGCCGAGTCGACATTCGTCAGGACAAAGGGCCCGCCCTCCTTGCCGAGGCGCTCGGTGATGGCCCCGGTCGGACAGACGTCCAGGCAGGCGCCGCAACTGATGCAGCCGGCGTCGAGCAGCGAATCCCCGAACGCGGGGCGCACCCGCGCCGCAAAGCCGCGCCCCACCAGCCCCAGCGCCCGGACGTCGCGCACCTCGTCGCAGGCGCGGACGCAGGCGCCGCAGAGAATGCACTTCTGCCCCTCCAGCCGCAGCAGCGGGTGCCGCTCGTCGGGCTCTTCCTTCCGCGCCTCGCCGGCAAAACGTTCCGGCTCGGCGCCGTATTCGGTGGCGTACCCGCGCACCGTGCAGTCGAAGGTGGAGGCGCAACCGCACTCGAGGCAGCGGGCCGCCTCCTCGATGGCCTGCTCGGCGCTGAGGCCGGATTCGACCTCGGCGAACGAGGTGATGCGCTCGCTGATTTCCATGCAACTGTGCGCCTGCCGGGGTGCGCGCAGGACATGCTCGTAGTCGGCGGGGTCGAGATCCGACCAGTTGGCCTGCCGGATCTGAAAGATGGGCTGTTCGCGCTCGACGGATTCGCCGCGGCGGTAGCGGTCGATGGAGCGGGCCGCCTCGCGCCCGTGCGCCACCGCCTCCACCACCGTCGCCGCGCCGTGGACGCAGTCGCCCCCGGCGAAGACGCCCGCCTCCGCCGTGGCGAGGCTCCGCTCCTCGGCGGCCAGCGGTTTCCATTCCGTAAGCGACAGCCCCCCCTCCGCGGCGGCGCCGACGTCCGG
>CAZKKD010000117.1:0-10266 GCA_964553265.1 uncultured Planctomycetales bacterium
GTCCCCCCCCCCCCCCCCCGCCCCCCCCCCCCCAACGGCGGGCGCACCCCCCCCGGTCAACGGGGCGCTCGCCGCCGCCCCCTGCCGCGGCTCCGCTGTCCGATCCTGCAGCGGCAGCGGCGAACCGTCGGGCCGCGTGAAACGCGCGTGGAAGCCCCACGGTCCCTTCGCGTCCCCGATCTTCAGGAAGAGAAGGTTCCAGCCCGCACGGAGGGTGCACGACGCCGCATCCTGGTCGAACGCGGCGTCGCGGCGACCGTTGAAGCGATGGACCTCCCGGCCGTTCACCCAGGCGGCAATCATGTCGCTGCTGCCAAGGCGCAGAACGGCCGGGCCGGCCTCCTTCACCTCGACCGCGCAGAGCGCGTAAGCCAGGCACTCGTCGTTGGGCCGGAGGAAGGCGCCCAGATCAGCAAAGGCCAGCGGGTCGACGCTCCGCACCGGGCGCCAGCGCGCCTCGCCCTTCAACCCCGCGTGGACCTGCTCCAGTCCGTACGGCCAATCCTCCGGCGGCAGCGCAACCCCGAAACGACGGCCTCGTTCGTTGTCGAACGGACCGAGGATCAGCCACTCGCGCAGCAGACCGAGCGCCCCGGTGGCCGCAACCGCGTCCTCCGTCGCCCCGCGCTGACAGGCGTAGCGCGCAGCCATCCACCGCATGCGCGCCGCCAGTACGGGGTCCACCGACTCCAGCGCTTCGACCGCTGCAATCGCATCAGTGACGGACTGGAACTCCAGCGTCTGCTGGCTGAGCACGAAGGCGCGTTCGAGGTTGAACTCCGCCCGTGCCCAGAACAGTCCGCGTCGCTCCTCCGGCGCGTCGACGGCGGCGCGCGCGGCCGCCTCGAACGCGTCGCAGTAGGCGTACTGCGCGCTCAAGTGCTCGCCGCGGCGGTAGAGCGTCTCCGCTTCGCGTTCCAGGTTCATCCCCGGCGCGCTGTCCGCCAGCGGGGCCAGCGGACCGTCCGGTTCTTCTTCGGCTTCGGCACCGCCGTCGTCCCAGCTCTCCCAGCCGCCTTCCCCGCCAATGGCCGGCGAGCCCCCCACCCCGGCCGCGGTGAACGCGCCGAGCGCCAGCAAGAGAGCCGGCAGGAGGCGGGGCCACACCCCGGTCCCGGGACGCCCGTCTGCAGGGCTTTCGCCGTGCCAGAAAGCGGTCAGATTGTCGACAATGCGCAACAGGCTCGTCTTCGCCGGATCCATGGCTGTCCTTGCACCTGGGGATGTGGCATCGGGCCGCGATGGTGACGAGAGTGTACCGCGTCGGCCGCACCGCCGCAAGCCTCTCTTGCCGGCGGAACGCAATTCCCCCCTTGCCATCGGCGCCGGGCGAAGCTACGATCCGTCGTTGCCCGGCGCCGCCGCGGTGCGGAGCCCGGCAGGCACACGACCCGCAACGCCGCACCCATACCTGTCAGGAGAACCGCCATGCCCCGCAAACGTGCCGACAAGCCGAACGTCGTCGTCTTCTTCACCGATCAGCAACGCTGGGACAGCACCGGGGTTCACGGAAATCCGCTGGAGCTGACCCCCAATTTCGACCGCATCGCCCAGCGCGGCACGCACCTCTTCCACGCCTACACCTGCCAGCCGGTCTGCATGCCCGCCCGGTCCAGCCTCCAGACCGGCAAGTACGCGACCGAAACCGGCTGCTTCACCAACGGCTGCACCATCGACCCCGAGGAGCAGACGCTCGGGCACTGGTTCCGCGACGCGGGCTACCACACCGGGTACGTCGGCAAGTGGCACCTCTGCCACGACGAACCGGTCCCGGAACAGTACCGCAGCGGTTACGACTTCTGGCTCGGCTCCAACATCCTGGAGTTCACCTCCGACGCCTACGACACCGTCATGTACGACAACGACGGCGAACCGCAGCACCTGCCCGGCTACCGCGTCGACGCCCTCGCCGACGCCGGCATCCGGTACATGGGCGAACACCGCGACGAGCCGTTCTTCCTCATGATGTCCTTCATCGAACCGCACCACCAGAACCACCGCGACGAGTACGCCGCCCCCGAGGGCTACCGCGAGCGCTACACCGGCCGCTGGACCCCGCCCGACCTCACCGCCCTCGGCGGGTCGAGCGCCTGGCACCTGGCCGGCTACTGGGGCTGCATCAAGCGGCTCGACGAGGCCTTCGGCCGGGTGCTGGACGCGATCCGCAGCCTCGGCCTCGCGGAGGACACCGTGGTCGTCTTCACCAGCGACCACGGCAGCCACTTCAAGACCCGCAACAGCGAATACAAGCGCGCCTGCCACGACGGCTGCACCCGCATCCCCATGGCGTTCACCGGACCGGGCTTCGCCGCCGGCGGGCAGATCCGGGAGCCGGTGAGCCTGGTGGACGTCCCCCCGACGCTCCTGGACGCCGCGGGCCTGCCCGTCCCCGACTCCATGCAGGGCCGCAGCCTCCTGCCGCTTGTCCGCCGCGACACCGCCGACTGGCCGGAAGAGGCGTTCATCCAGATCAGCGAAGATATCTGCGGACGCGCCATCCGCACCGCACGCTGGAAGTACGGCGTCTACGCGCCCGATGCGAATGGCGGCCGCGACAGCCACAGCGACACCTACGTCGAACAGTTCCTCTACGACATGGAGGCCGATCCCTACGAGCAGCACAACCTGGCCGGCGTCAAGACGCTCGCCGACGTCTCCGCCGACCTCCGCGAACGCCTGCAGCGCCGCATCCGCGAAGCCGAGGGCCGCGACGCCACCATCACCCCCGCCCCCGAGCGCGGCGCGGGACAACTCTACGGCCAGGCCTTCGCCCTCCACCGGGACCCGGTGGACTTTCGTTGACCCGCGGCGTGCCGCCGCCCAGAGGACGAAGGAGAGGGTATGACCCGCCGTCGATTGACCGCCGGCCTGCTCGTCGCGTGGCTGGTCCTGTCGCTCTCTCTCGCCCACGCGGAAGACGCGCCTGCGGAGACGCTCCGCATGGCCTGGCAGTCGCTGACCGAATTCGAGGACGCCCCCACCCCGCATCACGCCTTCGTCCGTCTCCAGGACGGCGCGGGCCGCATCCCCTTCGCCACCCCCACCGGCACGCTGCAGGTCCGCATCGAGCAGGCGCGGCTCCGCTTTGATACCACCGGCGACGGCGTCATCGACGACGCCGACGGGCCGGGCGTCACCATGGGCCAGACGATCCACGTGCCGGTCCTGTTTGGCGGCGAACGGAAGCCGTATCCGCTGAAGGTCCTCTTCGCGACCGCCGATGTCGCGATCCTCGCCAGCCAGGTCCGCCTGGCGCAAGCCGAAGCGGAGCGTCCGCTGTGGCTCCACGACTCCGACGTCAACGGCCGCTTCGACGACCGCCTGACCGACGAACTGTCCGGCGGCGACCTCCGCAGCGGCCTGCCCCTCTGCACCATCCTCCCGTTTGGCGATCGCCTGATGCGGGTCCGCATCGTCGACGGCGGCGCGACCCTGGAGCTCCGCCCTTACGACGGCCCCACCGTGTCCCGCACCTTCACCAGCGAGGCGAAAGGGGCCTCGATGCACGCCACCCTCGTCGAAGTGGACGGCCGCTACGCGACGAACGTTTCGCTGGACGAACCGGTCCTCCTCCCGCCCGGCGACTACCGGCTGCAGGACCCCCAGTTCAACCGCGAGGTCCCGCCCGACGGCAAGACGCTCATGCTCTTCGGGGCCGACCAGCAGCCGATCCAGTCCATCGGACCGGACGGCCCGGACGCCATTGCGATTGGCCCGCCGCTGACGCTTCGCTTCGAGGCCACGCGCAACGGGCTGGCCCCGCGCGACCTGCAGATCGACGCCGCCGTGCTCATCGGCCAGGCAGGCGAACGCTACTCCGCCCGGCTGTTCGGCATGGAGAGCACGCTGACGGCTCACATCCGGGACGGGGATCGTGAGGTGCAACTCAGCACCCTGGAGTATGGCTGAGGCGGCTGGAGTGGGAACTCCGTGCGGGTTCCCGACGCCTTCGCCCCTGCGACCGCCGAGCTGGTCCTGCGCCTGACGTCCGACGCCACCGGCGTTCTCTCCGCCGGCCTCCCGGTCCGCGACCTGCCGGAAGACACCCCGACGGTCCAGGAGACCATGGTCGCCGCAGACAACCACCTCCGCTGCGGCCGCCGATCAGAAGCCCTCGCCACCCTCGAACGTGGCCTCGACGCGCATGCAGCGCATCCATACCTGCTGAACCACCTTGCCTGGATGCTGCTCACCTCCTCGCCCCCGTCCGCGGAAGAAGCCGCCCGCGCGCTCCAACTGGCGCAGCAGGCACTCGAAGCGCTCGACGGGAACGAGGACGCCGGCGTACACGCCGCCGTGTTGCACACGCTCGCAGTGGCCCTCGACAAGAACGGGAAGCGGAAAGCGGCCCTGCGCCGCGCCGAGCAGGCGCTCGCGCTCCTGCCCGATCATCCCCGTCTGCGCCAGACCGTGGAGTCCCTTCGCAACTCCGGGGATGCCGCCGGAGACACCCCGGCCGACGCGGCGCCGGAAGGGCGCTCCACCGGCGAGGAGGAGTGGGACTGAGCCGCGCCCGGCCGGGTCCGTCCGGCCGTCCACGCGCTTCGGAAAATCTCCGGAATTTGGCTTGCACGGGACCGGCCGGCCCGATAGCCTACGTGCTGCGAACGCCACCCTAGCTCAGGGGTAGAGCAGTGCTTTCGTAAAGCACAGGTCGTCAGTTCGAATCTGACGGGTGGCTCCAGCAATCAAAGCCTCCGGATTTGCCCGAACAGGCGTCTGGAGGCTTTTTTCTGCCTGCTCGGAGCCAAAGCGAACCAGCCAGCCAGGCCCCGGTTCGGCCCGCGCCGCCGCCGCCAGTCCCCATCAGGGATCTTCCGGACAACGCCCCGCGGCGGCCCCGTGGCGGCCCCGCGGCGGCCCCGTGGCGGCCCCGCACGTCCGCACCGCGAAGCATCGCAACTTCCGATCAGGACTCCCGGCGCCAGAGCCCCTCGGCCAGGCTGTCGCCGTGGCCGTGGTACGCCTCCCGGTGATCCAGCCGGTGGCGGGCCTCCCGCACGATGATCTCCGCCGCCGCGTCCAGCGTCTCCGCCCCGAACGCGGCCGTCGCGTCCCGCGGGTCCAGCGCCCCGCTGACCGCCAGGACGGGCGTCCCCTTCGGCGGCAGGCTGTCGAGATCCACCGCCTCGGGCGTGAGGTGCAGCAGGTGCGCGGTCTCCCACCCCGCCGCATGGTCGCCGGCGCCCGCGTAGGTATCCTCCAGGAACTTGTAGTCGAGACAGGCCCAGGCCAGCATGCCGCCGTAGCGCGCCGGCCGCCACTTGTTGAAGCGGAGCACCGCGGCGCGCGCATGGTCGATAAGCGGATAGTGCCCCGCCACGAGAATGCCCACCCGGAACCCCAGGCTCATCGCTTCGGCCAGGATGTGCACCAGCAGCCGCTCGTAGTGGAGCGCCTGCTCCATCGGCGAGAAGGGCTGACGGTCGACGCCGAAGTGCTCCGCCGACAGCCCCAGCGTCTCGGCCACCCGGCCGGCATCCTCATGGTTCGCATCGACCAGGCTTTCCGAACGGCTCTCGCCATAGTAGAGCGGCGGAAAGACCAGCCCCCCGCCCCGCTCCGCACAACGGACAGCCAGCCCCTCGGCCTGCAGCGTGTCGGCCCCCACCGGCAGGTGCGGTCCGTGCCACTCCAGCGTTCCGATGGGGATGTAGACGATGGGGCACGCGTCCCGACGGGCGCGGATTTCGCTCGGCCGCAGAAGCTGGTACCGGACCTCCCGACTGCGTTCCACCATGCCGCCCTCCCCTGTCCGGAGCTTGCGCACCCACAAGCGAACACCACCCGGCGGCACGTTATCGCTTTGCCCCGCCCTCTTCACCCAATCGTTTTCGCGAAGCGTCGCCGCTCTGCCAAGCACAAAAAAAACGGCTGGCCCGCAGGCCAGCCGTACTGGAAAAAAATGGCGGGGCGCCGGAGACGGCACAGGTGTCGGGCAGTTGGGGAAGGAAAAGGTGCCACCCCATTGCCCCGCCGGGAACGCGTCGACAGGGCGTCGAACACGTTCCATCTACCGCCGGAACCGGGCACAGGTGTCGGGCAGTTGGGGAAGGAGGCGCCCGGCTCCGTGTCGGCGGCAGTTCAGAAGCCTCGTCGAAGAGGCGTATGTTCCTTTCGCAAACAGCGCTGTGTCTCTATGTCCGGCCAGCCCAATCGTCCTGCTGCCGGCTCAGGCTTCTTCCTGCCGCGCCGGCAGGAGCGCGTCGACCTTCTCACGCAGCCGGTCGATGGTAAACGGCTTGGCGAGGTAGTCGTCCATCCCGGCGTCGTAAATGCCGTCGATTTCTTCCTCGCCTCGCAGCGCCGTGACGGCGATGATGCTGCACTGCCCGCCGTACGACTCTTCCCGGATGTGGCGGCAGACCTCGCGCCCGTCGCAGTCCGGAAGCATGATATCCAGCAGAATCACGTCCGGCCGGTAGCGCTCGGCCAGCTTGCCGGCCTCGTACCCCGTTGCCGCGTGCTCCACCTCGCAACCGTCGCAACCGTAGAGCTGGTCGACGATGGTGAAGACAAATTCCTCGTCGTCCACCACCAGGATCCGCGTGTTCTCCACCTCGGCCGGCAACACGTTCCGCCGGCGCATGAAGTCGATGGCGTCGCGGCGCAGAATCCGGTTGTGCCCCCCGGGGGTCTGGGATGCACGCAGCTCGTTCCGCTCAATTGCCGTGATGATGGTGTGCTTCGTCACCCCGCACATGGCGGCCAGTTCGCCGGTCGACCACACTTCTTTGTCCGGCAGGCTCACCGCACCCATATGCGCGCCCTCGGATGCACGTTCTTCACGCTTACCCAGTTCACGCGACTAGTATATCTCTCGAAAACGCCCCTGTCAAACCCTAATTCTTTAAAATCGGCTCTGCACGCTCCATGAGCCGGTTGGCGGGTGCACATTTTCGTTCTGCTTCGAACTGGCCGCCCGCAGAATGAGAACACAAGCCTCCGCGTATAAAAGGCTTACATGCTTTCCAGCACAGGTCCATTCCGGACAGGATGCGCCTTGCCATGAAACATCCGGGCTGGAATTCCTTCTGTTCGCAACGACATATAGGGAAAATTCAAGCAATTTCGTTTTGATTGACGGCTCGTTTTTCCGCAACGTGCCGGGCCAACCTGCGACTCTTTTTGCGAAAGCCGCTTCTTCAGGGGAACCCGGGGCCGGAACCGTGCTGCGCCGACCTTTGCAGAGTCCGGCAGATTGTATGATCCGGGGCTCGTCCCCGGATTCAACCACAACCGGGACGCAAAGCGGCGAATTCGTCGATTTTTTTCTTGACAAACCGAAAACATCACACTTCAGGTCCTTTCCATGCAACCGGTTATGCCTTTCCCTCTTGCCAGGCGCGGCACGAGGGCCTGCTCCCGACTCAACGTTGACCGTACGGATTGCGTTCTTTCTGTTATTTTTTCGGAGTATATTTCTTCGCCGATTCCAGCATAACTCCGCACCGGTCGGTCCTTACGCGCCCCGGCGTTCGACCGCTCAACCGCTGACCGGAAACGCGTCCCTCTTTTCTGTTTGACCCTGGTGCGGGGCCGGCTAGAGTGGGGAGTACTTCACTCGACCGCGCCCGCGTCCTATACGCCACATCGGGGGGGCCAAGCGCGCGGCTTTCGAGCCACACATTTCGATGAGCATCAGACAGCGTTCCGGCGCTCGCCGCGAGCCGCCGGGGGGGAGACGTGTTGTCTACGGAACTGGATACCGCCGCCTGCTGGGCCGCCGTGCTGGACCACCTGCGCACCCGCGTTCCGGCCGTCAGCTTCGACACGTGGTTCGCGCACACCACGCTCGAAGCGCTGGACGACGGCGAAGCCGTGATTGGCGTGGCCAGCCTCTTCATCAAGGAGTGGCTGCGGGATCGGTATCTCGACACCATTGCCGAGGCCTTTGTGGCCACCACCGGGACGCGGCCCGCCATCGCTTTCCGCACGGTCGGGGCGGCGTACCGTTCGCTCCACGCCGCGAAGGAAGGGGCCGGGCCCGCACCAGCGGCCGCAGGCGATGCGGTCGGCCCCGACGCCCGTCCCGCCCCGGCAGACACGCCAGCCGGCGCCGCCGCACGCCCCAAGCGGCCCGTTCTGCATCTGGCCGACTTCGTCGCCGGGGCGGACAACCGCGTGGTGGCCGCCGCGTGCGAGCGGGTGGCGGACCTCCGGCCGGACTTCAGCCAGCTCGTCCTCCACGGCGAGAGCGGCACCGGCAAGACCCACCTCCTCCTGGGACTGGAGGGGGAGCTCCGCGCCCGGCATCCCGATCTCGACGTCCGCTACCTCACCTGCGAGCAGTTCCTGGCCGAGTTCCTCCGCGCGGTGGAGGAAAACCGGCGCGACGCCTTCCGCCAGCGGTACGCCCGCGCGGACGTGCTGCTTCTCGACGACGCGCAGGGACTCGGCCGCGGCAAGCGCGAGCGCACGCAGGAGGAGTTTCTCCTCATTTTCGACGAACTCCAGCGCCGGGGCCGCCACGTGGTCCTTGCCCTGGACGCGCCGCCGGCGGCCATCGAGGGGATGACGCCGCGCCTGGCGCGCCGGCTGGGCGCAGGCCTGGTGCTGGAGGTGCACGCCCCGGACGCGGAGACGCGGCAGGCCATCGTCGCGGCCAAGCTCCGGACGCGCGGCCTGGCCCTTCCGGACGAGGTGATCCGCGCGGTCGCCGACCGGTCCCGCGGCTGCGTCCGGAGCATCGAGGGCGCGGTCGCCCGCCTGGCCGCCTTCGCGGAGATCGCCGGCGACGACCTGACCCCCGAGGCGGTGCGCAACCTCCTCGGCCCCGCGCCCGCCGACGCGCTCGACGCCCCGGCCCCCATGCTGGACGAGGTGATCGACGCGGTCGCCGAGGCCTTCCGCGTCGGCCGCACCGAACTCTGCGGTCGCAAGCGCTCCGGACCCGTCCGCACCGCGCGCACCGCGGCGATGGTGCTCGGACGCGAGCTGACCGGCGCGTCCTACCAGGAGATCGGCGCCGCCCTGGGCGGGCGCAAGCACGCCACCGTCATCTCCGCCATCCGGAACGCGCGGGGCCTGTTCTCCGGTGACGCCCAGGCGGCCCAGCGCTTCCGGCGCCTGCGCGAACGCTTTCCCGTGCCCCGCCAGAGCCGCCTGTTCGACCTGCCGTCGACCGACCCCGACGACGCCTGATCCACCGCCCGGCCGGTTCCACGCCCGGAAAATCCTCTTCCGTCTGCCCCCGACGTGCGCTATAACTGGCGCGCATGGCGGGGCTCGCATTGCGCCGGAACAGCCCCGCGCCCGTTCCGCGCCGCGCCGTACGCAAACAACACGTACGCAAACAGGACAGGAGGATTCGATGCCGACCGATGCCGACTGCCTTTTCTGCAAAATCGTGGCCGGGGACATCCCCGCCGAGACCGTCTACGAGGACGACCGCTGCCTCGCGTTCCGCGACATCAACCCCCAGGCGCCGACGCACATCCTCCTGATCCCGAAGGACCACATCGCCCGCCTCGACGACCTCGACGACACGCAGCGCGACCTGGCCGGGCGCCTCCTGGAGCGTGCCGCGCACGTCGCGCGCGAAGAGGGGCTGTCGGAGGGCGGCTTCCGGACCGTCATCAACACCGGCGCCGGCGGCGGCCAGGAGGTGTTCCATATCCACATCCACCTGCTCGCCGGCCGCCCCTTCGCCTGGCCTCCCGGCTAGCGCTCCAGACCGGCGCCAAACCATCACCCGTCCCCCTGCCCCCCCCTCCGGTAGGCCCGCGGCGACGCGCCGACCGTGCGGGCAAACTGGGTCGCGAAGTGCTGCGCCGAGGGAAACCCGAGCTCCAACGCGATGTCCGTCACCGACATGCGCGTGTGGCGCAACAGTTCCTGCGCGTGGTCGGTGCGGCGGACAAGTTGGTACCGCTTTGGCGTCATTCCCGTTTCGGCGCGGAAATGGCGGACCAGTTGGCGCGGGCTCAGGCCGAGACCGTCCAGAACATCCGCAACTGCCTCGCCCGTAAACAGATGCGTCTCGATCCGCATCCGGACCCGCTCGGCCCAGTAGGCCTGGTCCCGGACCGGCGCACCGCCCCCCCGCCGCTGCTCGCGGCCGAGCCGCAGCGCCAGCGCCAGCAGCATGCGCGCGAGCGGATCCAGGACGGCCCGGGCATCGCGCCGGACCGCATCGAGCTCCGCCTCCATCAGCGCCACGATCTGCAGGATCTCGGGGGAACTGCGCAACACCAGCGACCGTCCGGCGTCCCCGCCCGCCACATCGCTTTTCCGGATGGCGTGCACACCGCGATACCCGTCCGG
>CAZKKD010000118.1:0-10265 GCA_964553265.1 uncultured Planctomycetales bacterium
CCGGTGCGTCGGTCAAGCGGCCGACCAGCGTCGGGGCGCCCAGGCCCCGGGCCGAGGAGGACGTGGTTGTCATCGAGGACGAGGGCGGCGGGGACGAGATTGGCCTGGAGGAAGAGGCCGGCGGCGAAGACGAGATCGTGCTGGAAGAGGACGCGGGCGAGATTTCGCTCGAAGAGGAAGAGCCTGCCTTCGACCTGCAGGAGACCGCCGAAAGCGGGACCTCCGCGAACCTGGATGCAGTCACCAGCCTCGACCTCGACAGCTTTGAGGAAGGCGAAGGCGGCGAGGACGAGGGGGCGACGCTGGTCCTTGAGGAAGCGGTCGAGCCGGCCGCCCCCGCCGACGAGATCAAGCTGGAAGAGACCGAGGGCGTCGGGCTCGGCACCGAGGAGATCATCTTCGAGGACGACGACCTCTCCATCGGTCTCGAGGACGAGGGCGCGGGCGGTACCCAGCAGGTCACCGTCCAGGAGGATGCGGTTGCCCTCGAGGACGACGAAGAAGAGATGATGACGGTCATGGAGGACGCGGTCGAAGCCACGGAGATCGTGGACGCCAGCGAACTCGCCGTCATGACCGACGAGGACGAGGAGGGCGGCGCCCCCTCGGGCGAAGCGGTTGCGGTCGGGGCCGGCGGCGAGCCGCAGGTCGTCTATGCCGCACCGCCGGAACCGCCGAAGGCGGGCTGGGGCTGGTACATCCCCCTCGCGGCCAGCATTCTGCTGGCGGTCGTTCCGTGCAGCATGTACTTTGCCGTCATCGGCCACGGGGTGTCTTTGAAGAGCCCGGGCCTCCTGAGCGAGGTGAAGAGCATGAGCGAGA
Source organism: uncultured Planctomycetales bacterium (assembly GCA_964553265.1). Classification (GTDB taxonomy): domain Bacteria; phylum Planctomycetota; class SZUA-567; order SZUA-567; family JAFGNG01; genus CAZKKD01. The sequence continues at coordinate 823 of CAZKKD010000118.1, forward strand.
TGCCGGTCTACGGCGACCCGTTCGTGCCCGAGCCGCTCAAGTATCTCCGTCGCGAACTGGAGCCCCAGAAGTGGTGGGGCAACAAGGTGGCCCGCGGCAAACCGGCCGCCGCCCGTCCCCTGGCGGAACCGGAGATGGGGGACGACGCCATCGGCACCGACGATGCGATCGGCACCGATACGGAAGCGGGTGAGGGCGAAGCAGGCGAGACGGAAGACGCTGTCGGCGAGGATGCCGCGGCGGGCGAAGCGACCGAGGGCGGCGAGGCCGCACCGGCCGCCGCCGAAGACGAGGGCGGGGACGCCGGTACGGACGCCGAAGAAGCGCCCGCAGCCGACGCGCCCGCAGATGGGGACGACGCGGCCGACACCAACTGGTAGGTCGCCCGGGGGTGCGGTGCGGGCCGGTTCGGACCCGCGGCCGCGACGGGATGCAGACAAGACGACAGGAGGATGGGATGAACACGCTTCGCGGCGCCGTCGGACTGGGCGCGCTCGCCGTACTTTTGCTCGCGACCACCGGCTGCCAGACCGCGGCCGAGCGGCAGCTTCAGGAACAGGTGGATCACCTCAACCAGGTCAACATGAACTACGAGAAGCAGGTCCGCGAGCTCATGAGCCAGGTCGAGAGCTCGCAGATGCAGTTGGAGATGATGCAGGAAGACCTTCGCGGCCGCGACGAGATGATCGCCGCGCTCAAGGAGAAGCTGGGCCAGCGCCCGACCGGGTACGACCCGCTCAGCGTCAAGCAGCGCCAGCGCCTGCGCGCCATTGCCGAGCGCATCGGCGGGTCGCTGATTGGCAACCGGATCCTGCTGCCGGGCGACTTTCTCTTCGCCTCCGGGTCCTGGTCGCTGCGTCCCGACGCCAAGCGCGCCCTGGGCGAGATCAGCACCGAGCTCGACCCGCAGCGCGAGCAACTGGTTCTCATGCTCGTAGGCCACACCGACAACGAGCCTATCAAGAAACTGAAGGCGAAGGGCATCCACACCAACCGCGAGCTCTCGCTGAAGCGCTCCATGGCGGTCCTGGAGTACATGCGCGACCACGGCGACTACCCGCGCGAGCTGATGTACCCCACCGGCTGGGGCGAGCTCAAACCGCTGGTTTCCAACGACTCCAAGGCCGGCCGCGCCAAGAACCGGCGCGTCGAGCTGTGGATCGACCCGATCCTCAGCAACCTGATGGCCCAGAGCGCCATCACCGGCGTCGCGCCGGCCGGCGGTGCGCCCGCGGTGCTGCCGCCGTCGGACGACACCGGCGGGGTCATCCGTGTCCGTCCTGCCGGCGGAGGCGGGGCCGTCCGGGTCGAACCGTTCGAGAAGTAAGCGCCGCGACGGCCGCGCCGTCACGTACGCAGCTTTCCGGCCCGGCCTGCCTTCGTGGCGGGCCGGGCTTTTTTGTTGCCTCGTCCCGCGCCGGGGGAGGCGGATCGTTCGGGTTGCGGGGGCAGGGGTATTCGGTTCTCCCTCTCCCTCTGGGAGAGGGCCGGGGTGAGGGTTCCGAACGGTGAGCATTCCCTCCCCCTAAACCCAATACGGTTCAGTTAAGCGGTGGCACGGCCATCTTGGCCGTGAAATCATGGGCTGGAAGCCCATGCCACGGCGAACCGGTAGTCTTAACTGAACCGTATGGCCCCTAAACCTTGTCCCAGCGGGAGGGGGGCTGTTGCCGAATCGGCGCCGCCAGGTTCAGAGCGGAATGGCAAGAAGTGAGTGATCCTGGTTGCGGGGGCGGAAGGGCTTGCCGGACGCGCCGCGCCGCCTATGCTGAAGTGCATGACCGTCGGGGACGGAGGGGAGCAAGCGTGCGCCTGCGGCAGAAGCTTCTGTTCAGCATTATCGCCGTGATGGGGATCAACTTCCTCCTGGTGCTCATGTGCCTGCTGAGCGTGCAGGGGCGGAGCTACCTCGACGCCCGCGGCCGCGAGACGGAAACGGTGCGGCGGATGCTGCAGGCGGCCCTGGACGCGCTCCCCGATGATGCGGGCGCGGAGGCCGAGCGGGAGGCCCTGGTCCGGCAGGCAACCCTGCTCGCCGCCGCGGGTTCGCTGGGAGACCACTGGCGCCTCCTCGACGCCGGGGGCAGGGTCCTTGCGGGAGCGAAGGAATCGGTCGATGGTGCGGACGCGGCGGCGGCGACGAACGCGCCGGCGCCCAACGCGACCTTCGGCCTCACCGGCCGGGGACGCAGCCGGTACGAGGTCCGCTTTTCGGCGCGGGCGCCGCGCAGCGCGGCGGCGCTTCTGGACGGACTGGATATGCTGCTCGGCGTCATGCTGGCGGGCACGGCGGCGCTGACGGCGGTCGTCTACGTGCTCCTCTCGCGGTTGGTGCTGGATCCGGTCGACGACCTCGTCCGTGCGACGCGGCGCCTCGCGCAGGGGGAGTCCGCCTTTGTCCGGCCGCCGCCGCCCCGCCGGGACGAGATGGGGGCGCTGCTGCGCGCGTTTTCCGAAATGGCGGACGAGGTCCGTCGCACCCGTGCAAACCTCGAAGAGCGGGTCCGCGCCGCCACCGAGGAGGTGGAGGCCACCCAGCGTCGCCTCGCGTTTCAGGAGCGCCTGGCCGCCACCGGCCGGCTCGCCGCCGGCATCGCCCACGAGATCAACAACCCCCTCGGCGGCTGCATCAATGCCGCGGCGCGCATCCGGCGCGATGACCTGCCGCCCGAGCGGAAGGCCGAGTACATCGACCTCGTTCTCGAAGGCCTCGAGCGCATCCGCAGCATCGTTGCCCGCGTGCTCGAATTCGCGCGGCGCGAGCCCACGGTGCAGGAAATCGATCCGGTCGCGCCGCTGCGCAAGGCCCTCGCCTTCTGCACGCACCGCGCCGAAAAGGACGGCATCCCGATCCGCGACGAAGCCCCGGACGTGCTGCCGCGGGTCCGGGTCGATCCGGGCGAGCTCCAGCAGGTCTTTCTCAATCTCCTCCAGAACGCGCTCGACGCCATGCCCGAAGGGGGGGATCTCGTCCTGCGGGGCGCGGCCGACGAGGCGGTGGTCTGCCTCGAGGTGGTCGACACCGGCATCGGCATGACGCCGGAGGAGGTCTCCGCCGGCTTCGATCTCTTCCACACCACCAAGCCGGTGGGGCAGGGAACGGGGCTCGGCCTCAGCATTGCGTACAACACCGTGACGCGCTATGGCGGAACCCTGACGCTCGACAGCCGCAAGGGCGAGGGCACCGTGGCGCGCGTCCGGCTGCCCCGCGCGAAGGAGGATTCGGCGTGAAGGTGCTCCTGGCCGACGACGAGAAGATTCTGCGCATCCCCCTCGCCGACGAGATCGAGGCCGCCGGGCATGCGGTGACCGCCGTGGCCGACGGCGACGCCGCGCTGGCCGCGCTCGCGGCCGACCCCTACGACTGCGTCATCACCGACCTCGCCATGCCCGGCGCCGACGGGCACGCCGTCCTGGCCGCGGCGCGCGAACGCGGGATGGACGTCGTGGTCATCACCGGCGCCGGCGACGTCGACGACGCGGTCGCGGCCATGAAGGCCGGCGCGTACGACTTTCTCCGCAAGCCCTTCCTCAACGACGAGGTGATCGTCCTGCTCGAGCGCCTCGCCGAGCTGCGGGGCCTGCGGCAGGAGGTGGCCGATCTCCGCCACGGCGGTGCGCGCCACGGACTGGCCCGGGTGGTGGGCTCTTCGCCGGCGCTCCAGCCGGTGCTCGACCGCGCGCGCGCGGTGGCCCGCAGCGACGCCGGGGTGCTCATCGTCGGCGAGAGCGGCGTCGGCAAGGAGGTGCTCGCCCGGGCCGTCCACGAGGAGAGCGCACGCGCCGATCAGCCCTTTGTCCCCATCGCAGGCGGCGTGCTGGCCGGGACGCTGCTGGAGAGCGAGCTCTTCGGCCACGAGAAGGGCGCCTTCACCGGCGCGGATGCGCGGCGGGTGGGCCGGTTCGAACAGGCGGCCGGCGGGACCGTCTTTCTCGACGACATCGACGACATGCCGCTCGCCACGCAGGTCAAGCTGCTGCGCGTCCTGCAGGAGCACACCGTCGAGCGCCTGGGCGGCGGCCCGGTGGAGGTGGACATCCGCGTCGTCGCCGCGACGAAGGAGGACCTCGCGCCGCTCGTGCGGGCGGGCCGCTTTCGCGAGGACCTCTACTACCGGCTGAACGTGATCACGCTCACGCTCCCGCCCCTGCGGGAACGGCCGGAGGATGTGGCGGAGCTCGCAACCTACTTCCTCGCCCGTCACGGTGGTGAGCGGGACCTTGCGTTTGCGCCCGCCACGCTCGCCGCGCTCCGCCGGCACGACTGGCCGGGCAACATCCGCGAGCTGGAGAACGCGGTGCTGCGGGGCGCGACGCTGCTGCCGCCCGGCGCCACGGCGATCGAACCGGAGCACCTCTTTCCGGCCGGCGCCGTGCCGGACGCGGTGGACGCCGTCGCACCGGCGTCGGCGCAGGGGACGGGAGCGGCGACGGGGGACGACGATGGGGCCGGAACGCTCCGAACGCTGGCCGACGCGGTCGAAGCGGCCGAACGGTCCGCCATCCGGTCGGCGCTCGCGGCCACCGGCGGCCACCGGGGCCGGACGGCCGAACGCCTCGGCATCAGCCGCAAGCACCTCTGGGACAAGATGAAACGCCTCGGCATCGATCCGCCGGCGGACACGGGCGGCGACTGAACGCCTGCCGGCCAGATGACCGGCGGGAACGGGATGGAGACTCCGGATGGCTCTGGCGTGCAAAATCTGCGGCGGCGAGGTGGACGCCTTCAGCAGCATCCGCTGCCGGCAGTGCCAGCGGCTGGTCTGCCGGTCGTGCGGCGATACGCGCAATGCCGGCGAGGGCAGCGCGGTCTGCACCGAGGGGGCCGCGTCCGCGCCCACCGGGGTCGAGCGGCCCGGCAGCGCCCGGGCCGACGAAACGGGGTCGCCCGCACCGGTTCGGGGCGGACCGTCGCCGTGGGCGCGGAGCGGGCGGCGGGCCGGGCGGTTGCGCGGCGAGTGGGCGGCGGTGGCGTTTGTGGTTTTGCTGGCGCTTGTCTTTCTCGGCATCGCGTTCCGCCCCGTCCTGCGGGCGAAGGTGCACCGGTACCGCCTGACGGCGGAAGCGGAAGCCGACCGCGACGCCGCGCAGGCGGCGCTCGCCGCTGCGGGGGGCGGCGCGGTGACGCGCGAGATGATAGACCTCGTGCTGACCGGTACCGACAACGACGCCCGCTACCGGGCCGTTCGCGTACTCGGCGCCATCGGCGCGACGGAGGCGCTCCCCGTCCTCGAAGGCGTGCGGGACGATCCGAAGGAGGCGCCGCTTGTCCGCGCCGCCGCCCGCGAGGCCATTGTCGGGATCGAAGCGTACTGAGGACGCGTCCTGAGCCGGCGCCTGCACAACGGAGGAGCCGCTGCGTGGAAGGCGTTCCCATCGGCCGCATCGAAATCCGCAATCCCTGGATCGCCGGTGCGATCGTGCTGCTCATCGCCGCGGTCGGCGTCTACCAGATCGTCGAGTTTGCCTGGGACGCCTATCGGCCGGTCGACGGGATCGTGGTCGAGAAATGGGCGGGCGAGGACGACTACTTCCTGCGCCTCCGGGACGCCGCCGGGGCGGAGTCGCGCAAGCGCGTCCCGCCCGACGTCTATTACGGCGCGTCCAGGGGGGACCGGATCACGAAGCCGGCCGGCTTTTTCGCTCCCGTTCGGAATGAACGGGATGAACGCGCCCGGGAGCTGCTGCGCGAGGGGCAGGAGCTTCTGCGGCAGCGGCGCAATGGCGAGTGAGCCTGGAGAAACGCCGCCTTCCGCTTGCTTCGGGCGCCTGTGGGCGGTACGGTGAACCTGAACGGCGCGTGGTGTCCGGTGGGATCGGCCGGTGATCGCAAATCGGATTCCTGCGCCAAGGGAAAGAGGTCGCTTCTTCGACAACCAACCGTGAGCGGGGCGACAACGGGAAAAACGACCATGATGCGCTACAGCCGGACATGCGGAATCGCCTGGGTGCTCTGCGCCGTCCTCGTCAACGGGGCAGCCTGGAGCGGTGATGCCGGAAAGCAGACCTCCGCCGACCTTGCGCGCAAGATCCGCGGTCACGAAAGCCTGACCCTCGAGGAATCGCAGTACGTCGACCGGATCGCACGTGCCCGCGGATGGAACCGGAACCAGGTGGCCGATCACCTCGAACGCGTCTGGAAAGAAAGCGAACGCCTCGAGCAGGATCGCAGTAACGGTGTGGGGCATTCCGCTGGGCCGGTTTCGGAACAGGACGCGCCCGCCTCGGGAGGCCGGGGGCCCGCGTTCGGCCTCATCCTGGCCGCGGGCGTTGCCCTCCTCATCGGCGAACGGATCTTCGCCTGGGCCCGCAAGCGCCTCGGCGAGCACCGACGCCTCCAGCGGGTCCGGCGTGCGGCCGGCGCGACCGACCTTGCCCTCGGATTGGGAGCGGGGCGTCCGCCTCCGACCGAACCGCATCCTCAGGATTCTTCCTCCGCAGCATCCCCGACGCCGGAGTCCGGCGTGGCGCCTCCGTCCGAAAGCGTCGAACCCCGCTGAACGAAACAGCGGCGTGCCGCCCTGCCGTGGCGAAGCGGCATTGCGTCCATCCACCGTACGACGGCGCTGTCGCGTGCTTCGGGCATGCGGACGCGCCCGAGCGGATCGGGGCGGGCACGAGGGAACCCAAGGCGGAAGGGGGGCGTGCGGGGGCTCAGAACTGCGGGTCGAAGCAGCTTCCCTGCAACTGGCATTGCGCGAAGATGCCGAACGCGCTGTCACAGGCGCCGGCCAGCGTTTCGAGCGGTTCGGCGGCGTGGATCGCCGGCGGTGCGTAGGACCCGACGGCGTCGGGAGTGTCCACGAGGTGGCGCGCCGTGGACGCTTCAAGCGCGGCCTGCAGCAGTCCGGCTTCGATCAATTCGCTCAGGAACGTGTCCACCGTTGGCGCTGCCGGCAGTTCGTAGCTGGCTTGGAGCGCCTGGGCGAGGGCTGTCGCGTCCCGGGTGCCGTCCGCGAGGGCAAAGAGGACGCCACCGGCCTCGTTCAGGACCGTCATCCGGCCGTCGCGGCAGTGCACGGCCACCAGTTCCCGCTCGACCCAGCGGGCCGCCATGCCGTCGGTTGGCCTGAGGTAGTGGTCGGTTTGGTCCATGCGGTATCCCGCTTCCTGTCCTGGCCGGAGTTCCGGTTGCCGGCGGACGCGGCGGCGTTGCCGCTCTCCACCGGAACGGTACGCTGTGATCGGGTCCGTGTCAAGAAGGCGGCGGTTCGGACCGGCACGTTCAGGTCTCGTCGTCGGTGGCGTAGATGCTGCGGTAGTCGGTGCGGTAACGGTAGCCGTAGTAGTAGCTCGACAGGCGCTCCCGGACCTTGTTGAGGACCGCGCCCACCAGCGGCGCGCCGACATGCTGGAGGCGATAGAGGGCCATGCGGACCTCGGCGATCTCCACCTCGTCGGCCGCCACGACCAGCAGCACGCCGCGCACCAGCGGCGAAAGGGTCGTCCCGTCCACGACCGGCAGCATGGCCGGACAGTCGATGATGACGATGTCGAACTGGTCCTCCAGGTGGCGGATGATTTCGGCGGTGCGCGGACCGTTCAGCAGCTTCGGCGGATTGCGCACGCGGCCGCCGGCGGGCAGGATGCTGAGTCCGGGGGTCGTGGTGGGGTAGAGGACCTGCGGCAGGTCTGCTTCGCCGGCCAGGCACTCGCTCAGCCCTTCGTTGACCGAGCGCTCACCTTCCAGCACGTCGACGAGCTTGTGGCTGCGCGGACGGCGCAGGTCGGCGTCGACCAGCACCACGCTGTTGCCTTCCAGTGCATAGCTGATGGCCAGGTTGGTGGCGATGGTGCTCTTGCCTTCGCCCTGCGTGGCGCTCACCACCAGGAGCGACTTTTCGGGCTTGCCGGTCCGGCCGTAGCGGGTGTTGTTGCGCAGGTGGGCGTACATCTCCGCCAGGTTGCTGTCCGGCGTGTCGGAGCTGATGACCACGTTCTCCTTGGCCGACCGGTAGGGAATGACGCCGAGGTAGTTCATGCGCAGGTGGTAGTAGATGTCGAACGGCGTGTGGAGCCGATGGTCCACGCTCTCCCGCAGGAAGGCGGCGAAGCAGCCCAGGAGTACACCCAGCGCCAGGCCGAGGGCGCCGTCCAGTTTCACGTTGGGCGACTGCAGGCTTGCCGAGGGGGCGTTGTCGGTGGCGAAGCGGCGTTCCTGGCGCACCTGGTCCAGGAGCATGCGGCTCTCGGCCAGGAGGTTGTAGAGCCGGCGGCTGTTGCTGCGATGGAACGCTTCCTGGTCGCGCAGACGTTCCAGGTCGTCCATGAGCGCCCGGGCGCGACGCTTGTCTTCCTCCGCGGCGGAGTCGGGAGCGGCGGCCTTCAGTTCGGCTTCCAGGCGTTCGCGTTGGCGGACGCGGGCTTCCAGGCGGACCTGCATCTGCTCGAGCGCCTTGGCCCGCGTCTGAATCTCCGCCAGCATCCGCTCTTCGCGGGGCGTCGGCAGCGGGGGTACCTTGCCCTCGGCGGTGACGTAGCCTTCGTCCTGCAGTCGCCGGATGGTGAGCCGCAGGTTGCGCTGCACCTCCAGGAGGCGCGGGTGTTCGGCCGTGTAGCGCGTCTGGAGGTCTTCCAGTTGGCGGATCTGCTGCCGCAGCGTTTCGCGCAGCGGATTGCCGTTGACCAGGACGACGGTGATGTCCTCGTTCTGTTCGATGCCGAACCGTTTCCGGAGGGCCGGCCAGTCGGCGGCTTCGCGTGCCTGTTGCAGTTGCAGTTCGAGCATTTCGAGTTCCATCCGCGCGTCGGCTTCTTCGGCGCGCAGACGCTCCAGCCGGCGGACTTCGGCGCCGAGGTCGGTGTCCTCGCTGCGGAGCATGTCGTTGACGCGCGCCAGCTCCAGGCGGACGGTCTCAAGCTCCGCGTCGGTCTTGGCCTTCGACTCCTCCAGCTTGCGCACGAAGGATTCGAGCTGCGCCACGCGGTTGCGACGCGCCAGGCGGTTGAGGCCGTCGGTCAGGTGCAGGGCCACCGCGCGCATGACCTCGGGGTGCTGTCCGACCAGCTCGATGCGGAAGGTGTTCTCCGAGGTGGCCGTCACCCGGGTCGGGCCGCGGTAGGTGTTGAAGGCCGGCGGCGTGGTTTCGATCTCTTCGCTCATCGCCGACAGTTTGCCCATGAGCGAGGTGGGCTGTCCATTCGCGTCGGGCTGGGGCGGAGCGCCCAGGACATCCACCTCTTCACGCAGCCGCTCGCGCAGGTACTGGCCCATCCCGGGGCTGAGCAGCAGGCGGCGGAGGCTGGCGAGGCTGACCTCGCTCAATGGCAGGCGGCCCGCCGAGGACGGCAGGACCAGCAGGTTTTCGTCGTTCCGGCGTTCGAGCTGCAGGCGGACCGCGTAGATGCCCCTGCGGAACCGAAGGTCGGAGCCGACCACGACGGCCGGAACGGGGATGCCGAAGGCGAGGAGGACCATACGGTGGCGACGCAGACCACGGAGG
>CAZKKD010000119.1:0-7893 GCA_964553265.1 uncultured Planctomycetales bacterium
AGCTTAGGGCTGCCTGCCGCCGGGGTCAAGATCCGATTGACGTTGACAGCCTCTCCGGCGCGCGTATACTGGCATGCGGCTGTCGCGACGCCCCTGGCATCCGCGTCGGGCGGCAGGGCCGGGTGAGGCGATGGGCCAGACGCACGCTCTCCAGAAAGAGGGGAATCCCGTATGCTTTCCAAGCGACTGATTGTCTGCCTCGATGTCCGCGATCGCAAGGTCACCAAGGGCGTGAAGTTCGAGGGCAACGTCGACATCGGCGACCCGGTCGAGATGGCCGCGCAGTACTACGCCGACGGCGTGGACGAGCTCGTCTTCTACGACATCACCGCCTCCGCCGAGGGGCGCCCCATCGACAGCGGCATGGTCGGGGGGGTGGCGAAGACCATCTTAAGCCGGTTCGCCGGCGGCGGCGGCACCCGCGGCCGGGAGGCAAGGGGCCGCGCGCTCCGGGCCGGCGCGGAGAAGGTGGGCGTCAACTCGCTCGCCGTCCAGACCCCGGAGATCATCGACGAGGGCGCCCGCGCCTTCGGCAGCCAGTGCGTGGTGCTCGGGATGGACGCCATCCACCGCGGCGTAAGCGCCGAACTCCCGAGCGGCTACGAGATCGTCATCCAGGGCGGCGGCCGCCCCCCCGGGGGGGGCAGGTCGGCGTGGGCGGGCGGGGCGGTCGCGCGCGGGGCGGGGGAGATCTGCCTCAACGGCAGCGACGCCGACGGCACCCGCGAGGGGTAGGCCATTGCGCCGACGCGCGTGGTCTCCGACGCGGTCCACGTCCCGGTCATCGCCAGCGGCGGGGCCGGTACGCCGGCGCACCTGGTGGAGGTCCTGACCGAGGGGCACGCCGACGCGGCGCTGGTGGCGAGCATGGTCCACTTCCTCGGCTACACCTGCAGCGGCATCAAGGAGGCCCTCGCCGAGGCCGGCGTCAAGGTCCGGCAGCGCTACGGCCGCGCGCCCGGCCAGGGCCGCATCTGACCCGCGCCGCGGCCGGCGCACCGTGAGGGGGTCGCAGCAACGGCCCGCGCCCCGGCCGGGCGGCGGGCGGCATTGAATTCGGGGAGAGGCGCGATGGCGACCACGGACTTCGTCCACCTGCACCTGCATTCGCATTATTCCATTCTCGACGGCGTCTGCCAGATCGACCCGCTCGTCGCGCGCGCGAAGGAGCTCGGCTTCCGGTCGCTCGCGCTCACCGATCACGGCGCGATGTACGGCGCGATCGAGTTCTACAAGACCGCGCTCAAGGCCGGCATCAAGCCCATCATCGGCATGGAGGCCTACGTCGCCCCCGGCGACCGCACCGACAAGCAGGCCCACGGGCTGAAGGACGCGAGCTACCACCTCACCCTCCTGGCGGCCAACGCCAGGGGCTACCGCAACCTCGTGAAGATCAGCAGCCAGGCCTACCTGGAGGGCTTCTACTACCGCCCCCGCGCCGACAAGGCGCTCCTGCGCGAGCGGCACGAGGGCATCATCGCGCTCTCGGGCTGCATGTCCGGCGAGATCGCGCGCAAGCTCCTCGCCGGGCGCGAGGACGAGGCCCGCCAGGTCGCCGAGGAGTACCGCGACATCTTCGGGCCCGATCACTTCTACCTCGAGATCCAGGACAACGGCATCCCCGAGCAGCGCCAGCTCCTGCCGCTCTTCGCGCAGCTTTCACAGGAGACCGGCATCCCGCTGGTGGCCAGCTCCGACGTCCACTACATCCACCGGGAGGACGCGAAGGCGCAGGACGTCCTCATCTGCATCAACACCGGCAAGCAGCTCAGCGACACCAAGCGGATGAAGATGAGCACCGACGAGCTCTTCCTCAAGAGCGGCGAGCAGATGCGCCTCCTCTTCCGCGAGTTCCCCGAGGCGTGCGACCGGACGGTCGAGATCGCCGAGCGCTGCAACGTCGAGCTCGACTTCAAGTCCTTCCACCTGCCGGTCATCGATCCGCCCGACGGGCTCACCCCCTCGACCTATCTCGAGACGCTGGTCGAGGCGGGCCTCCGCGAGCGCTACGGCGACCCGCTGCCCGAGGCGGTGGTCGCCCGCCGCGACGAGGAGCTCAAGGTCATCAGCGAGATGGGCTTCCCCAGCTACTTCCTCATGGTGGGCGACATCGTCGGCTTCGCGCGCGACAACGGCATCGCCGTCGGGCCGGGGCGCGGTTCGGCGGCGGGGTCGATCGTCGCCTACGCGCTCAAGATCACCAACCTGGATCCGCTCAAGTACGACCTTCTCTTCGAGCGCTTCCTCAACCGCGGCCGCAACGAGATGCCCGACATCGACCTCGACTTCTGCAAGGAGCGCCGCGGCGAGGTGGTCGATTACATCATCCAGCGCTTCGGCCGCGAGAACTGCGCCCAGATCGTCACCTTCGGCTGCCTCCAGGCGAAGAGCGCCATCCGCGACGTCGGCCGGGTGATGGGCATCCCGCTGCCGGAGGTGGACCGGGTCGCGAAGCTCGTCCCCGACATGCTCAAGCCCAAGGGCGGCAAGACCACCATCGACCTCGCCATCGAGCAGGAGCCCGAGCTCCGCGATCTCTACGAGAGCTCCCCCGAGATCCACGAGCTCCTCGACATCGCCAAGACGCTCGACCAGGTCGTCCGCCAGACCGGCAAGCACGCCGCCGGCGTCCTCGTCGCCGACCGGCCCATCACCGAGTACTGCCCCCTCGCCAAGCGCGGGGACGACATCACCACCCAGTACGAGATGAAGAAGCTGGAGGACCTCGGCCTCTGCAAGGTCGACGTGCTCGGCCTGGAGACGCTCACCATCATCCGCAAGGCCGTGGAGATCATCGGGCACACCCGCGGCGAGCGCATCGACATGGACGCCATCCCCCTCGACGACCCGGAAGCCTTCACCCTCATCCGCCGCGGCGAGACCAAGTGCGTCTTCCAGTTCGAGAGTCAGGGCTTCACGAACATGCTGGTCAACCTCCAGCCCGACCGCTTCGAGGATCTCATCGCCGGGGTCGCCATGTTCCGGCCCGGCCCCCTGGGGGCGGGGCTGGTGGACAAGTACATCGCCTGCAAGCACGGGCGCGAGGAGCCGGAGTATCTCCATCCCATGCTCGAGCCCATCCTCGCCGAGACCCACGGCCTCATCCTCTACCAGGAGCAGGTCCAGGCGCTCGCCCGCGAGGTGGCGCACTTCAGCCTCAGCGAAGGCGACCTCATGCGCCGCGCCATGGGCAAGAAGATCATGGAGATCATGAACCAGTACCGCGAGCAGTTCGTCAAGCAGGCCGCCGACACCACCGGCAGCGACATCGCGGACCGCATCTTCGAGCAGATCGAGTACTTCGCCGGTTACGGCTTCAACAAGTCGCACTCCGCCTGCTACGCGCTGGTGGCCTACCAGACCGCCTGGCTCAAGGCGCACTACCCCAAGGAGTTCATGGCCGCCCACATGACCTGCAAGATGGGCGATACCGACGAGGTGGTGAGCTGCATCGACGCCTGCCGGCGGATGGGCATCGAGGTCTACCCGCCCGATATCAACGAGAGCCGCGCCGAGTTTACCGTCGTCGGCGACGCGCTCCGCTTCGGCCTCGGCGCGGCGAAGGGCGTCGGGGTGGGGGCGCTCCAGGCCATGGTCGAGGAGCGCGAGAGCGGCGGCCCCTACGAGGGGCTCTACGACTTCTGCGAGCGGGTCGACCTCCGCACGCTCAACAAGGGGCAGATTGAGCACCTCATCCGCGCCGGCGCCTTCGACGAGCTCGGCGGCCACCGCGCGCAGTTCATGGCCGCGCTCGAGGGGGCCATCGGCCTCGGCGGCCGCGCGGCCAAGGCCCGCGCCCGCAACCAGACCAGCCTCTTCGACGGCGTGGAGCCCGACGAGGGCGGCCTCGAGCGGCCCGACCTGCCCGACGTCCCGCCCTGGCCGGAGCAGGAACTCCTCAAGCAGGAGAAGGACGCCCTCGGCTTCTACGTCAGCAGCCATCCCCTCGCGCGCCATGCCGAGGAGATCGCCGCCTTCGGCACCTGCACCACCAGTGCGCTCGAGACCATGTCCGACGGAGCGCGCGTGGTCCTGGGCGGCATCCTGCTCACGGTCAAGCTCGCGAACACGAAGAAGGGCGACCGCTACGCCCGCATCGCGCTCGAAGACCTGGAGGGCGCCGTCAGCGGCGTGGTCTGGCCGCGGACCTACGAGGCCTGCCGGGAGCTCCTGGAGGCCGACCGCATGGTCTTCGTCATCGGCAAGCTCGACCGTCAGCGCCAGGAGCCCGAGATCGTGGTCGACGAGATGATCCCCTTCGAGGAAGCCATCGAGCGTCTCAGCGGCGCGGTGCAGGTGGAGCTCGAATGCGCGGGCCTCGGGGACGAGCACCTCGACGCCATCGACGATCTCCTGCGCGCACACAAGGGCGACTGCCCGGTCTTCTTCCTCCTGCGGACCGCCGAGGGGGCGCGGGTCAGCCTGCGGGTCGGGCGCAAGCACCAGGTGCGGCCCTGCCGGGCGCTGCGGAACGACTTCGACGCGCTGCTCGGCGACGGGCGGCTGCGCTTCCGGCCGGCGGGATGAGCGGCATGGAACAGGGAGAGCCCGACGTGACGGACGCTTCGCAGAGCGCCAGGCGACAGCGCAAGGACGCCACCGATGTCTTCATTCGCGTCGGGCGGGGCCTCTCGGCCGGCCTGGAGTCGCGCCGCGTTCTTGAAATGCTGATGGACGGCCTCCTCGAGGTCTCCGGCGCGCAGCGGGGCCTCATCGTCCTCTTCGCGCAGGGCGAGCGCCTGGAGAGCCGGGTCTGCCGCGGCATCGCGGTCTGGGACGGTGAGGACCACGAGAGCGTCGCCGGCCTCGTCGTCAGCAGCATCGCCGCCTCGGGCCGGCCCCTGGTGATCGAGGACGTCAGCGCGGATCGGCGCATCGCGCACTGCCGCGACTGCCAGCCGCCGCGATCCATCCTCTGCTATCCCCTCTGGGGGGGCGGGCGGCGGACGGTGGGTGCGGTCTACGTGGAACGCGACGGCGTCGGCGGCTTCGACGAGGCGCTCTGCGGCCTCATGGAGGGGCTGGCCGATCTCGTCTCGGTCGCCATCTTCCGCAGCCGCCGCCAGGAGGACGAGCTCCAGGCCATCTACGAGCACGTCTCCACCGGGCTCGTGGTCATCGACGCCGAGGGCATCATCCACTCGGCCAACCGCGCCGCGGCCACCATTCTCGGGCGCGGCGGTCTGTCCGTGGAGAGCGACAACTGCTTCGCGCTGATGGAAGGCCAGGCCGACGAGCTCCGTGCGCTCATGCACATTGTCGTGCGGACGGGCCGGCCCGCCTCGGGGATGATCCTGTTGAAGGACGATGGGGAGCGGCGGTTCGTCGAGGTCGAAACCACCCCGCTCCCGGACGATGGCGGTGAGCTTCGCTTCCTCCTCAGCCTCGACGACCAGACCGAGCGCCACCGACTCCTCACCGAAGCGGCCCAGCGCGAGAAGATGGCGGCCATCGGATTTCTCGCCGCCGGCGTGGCGCACGAGTTCAACAACATCTGGTCCGCCATCTACGGCTACGCCGAGCTCGCCCGGCAGGACGAAAGCTTCCGCGCCGAACTGGTCGACGTAACGCTCGAACAGGCCGAGCGGGCCAGCGAAATCGTCCGCAGCCTCCTCTCCTTCTCCGACAAGCGGCTCCAGTTCCGCCACGGGGTGCGGATCGGCCGCATCCTCAAGGGCGTGGTGCAACTGGTCGAGATGGAGCTCCGCGCCAACGCCATCGAGGTGGGCCTCGACATCCAGGCCGACCCCGAGGTGACCGGCAGCGAGGGGCAGCTCCAGCAGGTCTTCCTCAACATCGTCATCAACGCCTCGCACGCCATCCGGGATCACGGCCGCGTGGACATCTCCCTCACCGAGGACGACGGCTGCGCCGTGGTGCGGATTGCGGATTCGGGCTGCGGCATGTCCGAGGAGCAGCTCGACCAGATCTTCGTCCCCTTCTTCACCACCAAGGGCGCGCTCGGCGGCAGCGAGCAGGCCAGCGGCCACGGCCTCGGACTGACGCTCACCTACAACATCGTCGCCGCCCATGCCGGCAACATCACCGCCGAGAGCACGCTGGGGGAGGGGAGCGCCTTCACCATCCGCATCCCCATCGCCGGCGAGGCGCCCGCCCCCACGCGAACCCCTCCGGCGCCGGCCGCCGCGTCCGGCATTCCCGGCGGACCCCGGCGGTTCCTGGTCGTGGACGACGAGGTCGTGCTCCACGGACTGCTGCGGACCATGCTCCGCGGCCACACCGTCGATGCGGTCACCCACGGCGAGCAGGCGCTGGAGCGGCTTGGCGCCAACCGGTATGATCTCGTTCTGCTCGACCTCGTGCTCGGCGGTGAGTTGAGCGGCTTCGACGTGCTGGATCGCCTCGCGGACGCTCCCGGCGCTCCGCCCATCGTCCTCATCACCGGCCGGCATGAAGACAAGCGTCTGCCCGACGTGGCAGCACGGGTCGCCGGAATTGTGAAAAAGCCGTTCACCATGGACGCCATCCACGCCGCGCTCCGGGCCGCGCTGGCCGGGCCGGCGCAGCACGCCTGAGGCGCGCCCGCCCCCCCTGGACAAAAGGGGCTCCGCCCATGACCGCCGCGCGCGACCGCCTTGTCGTTCCGCCGGGGCTGCGGTTTGCCTGTCGCGGCTGCGGGCTCTGCTGCCGGCGGGGCTGGGCCATCGGCGTTGCGGCGGAGGAGCGTACGCGACTGGACGCTGTCGACTGGCCGGCGCGGTACCCCGCACTGGCCGGCCGGCGCCTGCTCGCCCGGGCAGGAAGCGCGTGGCGTCTTGCGGTCGATGACGCGGGGGCGTGCCGCTTTCTCGATGCGGACAACCGCTGCCCCGTCCACGCCGAGCTTGGCCTCGCCGGCAAGGCGCTCGCCTGCCGGCTCTACCCGCTCTACTTCGTGCACGCCGGCGGTGAAGTGCGGGTCGGGGCCCACTTTTCCTGCCCCGCCGTGGCCGACGGCGACGGTCCGCCGGTCGACGCCGCCGATCCGGAGCTCCGCGCGCTGCTGGCGCTGGTGGAGCGCCTCCACCCCCCGCCGCCGCCGGAAGCGGATGCCTCGTTTCTGCCCGGCGCGCGCATCGGCTGGGACGCGCTCGCCGCGTTCGAGGAGACCCTGGTCGCCATGCTCGGGCAGGCGGACCTGCCGCTCATCCGGCGCATTGTCATGGCCAGCCGCTTCGTCGACGGAATGGCGGTCCGCTTTGCCGAAGACGCGGAGCCGGGTGAATTTGAACTGTTGCGCGAACGCACCGCAGCGAAAGCGGAGGAGGATGCGCACCATTGCGGGCTCGGCCCGGAACAATTGGGCCCGATGGAGCGGATGGTCTTCCGGCTGCTGGCGGGCCTCGCGAGCGAGATGGCGGTCGCGGGCGTGCTGTCCGACCGCCTGTCGGTGCGCGCGCGGGCGCGGCTGCGGCGGATCGGCTTGGCGGCGCGTTTCTGCCTCGGACGGGGCCGTGCGCCGCTGGGGGAGCCGGAAGTGCCTCTTGGAAAACGGCTTGTGTCAAGAGGCCATCCCCTGCCGCCGTCGGCCGAGCAGTTGCTGGCCCGCTACTTGCAAACGCGGTTTGCTGCCCGGGCCTATTTCGGACGGGAGGGGTGGGGATTGCCGGCGGCGCAGGGTGCGCGGATGACGCTGGCGCTGTGGGGGATCGCGGTCTGGATCGCGCGTCACCTGGCCGATGCGCGGGGTGCGGACGCGGTGGGGGACACGGATGTGCGGGACGCGGTGCTGCTGGTGGACCATACCTTCGGGCACCTGGCGGCCATCGACAACGTGGTCTCGCGGCGACTGCTCATCGCGATCAACGGGCCGGACTGGCCGCGCCGCGTCGCGTTGTACGCCGCGTTGACGGCGTGACGGGGCCGCCGGACTGCGTGACACGGCCGCCGGAC
>CAZKKD010000119.1:7993-10138 GCA_964553265.1 uncultured Planctomycetales bacterium
GGCCGCCGGACTGCGTGACACGGCCGCCGGACCGCGTGATCCGGCCAGCGGACAGGCGTCGCCGGGTTGCTTTCGCATCCGCCGTACGCACGGTAGCATCACGGTACAGCGATGGCCGGGGTTCGACGGCCATTCGGCAGCGCACGAGGCCCAAGGGAACACATTCAGCAATCCGTTATGACGGAGATGGACACATGGCAGACATCCTCCTGGCCGAAGACGATCCGCACCAGGCCGGCATTTTTGTCCGGTGGCTGGAAGGCGCCGGGCATACGGTCCGCGCCGTCACCAACGGCGAGGACGGGCTGCGGCTTGCGACGCTGGAGGGGGCGCCCGACCTGGTCGTGACCGACATCATGATGCCGGAAACGGACGGCGAGAGCGTGGCCATGGTGCTCGGGACGCTGGCGCCGGAGACGCCGGTGGTGGTGGTGACCGGGATCCGGGATACCGCGGTCAAGCGCCGCCTGGAGGCCAGTGCGAACGTCACCGCGGTGCTCGCCAAGCCGGTGACGCACCAGGGCTTTCTGACCGCCATCGCCGACGCGCTGGACAGCGGCGGCCCCGCCTGAGGCCTGCGCACAGCGCGCCGGCCGCGACCGTTCCGGACCGTATTCGCTCCGGCCGCGGACCAAGCTGCGCACGGACTGAAACGGCCGTGGACCGGGCTGCACACGGGCTGGCGCGGCCGTGGACCGGAGTACACACGGGCTGGCGCAGCCGTGCAACAGGGATGCAGCCGAGGTAGCGCCGGCCGGCAGACGCTGCGGCGGCAGACGCTGCGGAGACCTGCGGCGACGCGGCGACGCGGGGGCGGCGGACGCTGCGGTAGACCTCCGGCGGGCGCGGCGGCTGCGGTCGGCTACGGTCGGGTGCGGTCGGGTGTGACCGGGTGCGACCGGGTGCGACCGGGTGCGACCGGGTGCGGCGGGTGCGGCGGGTGCGGCGGGTGCGGCGGGTGCGGCGGGTGCGACCGGATCGAGATCGTGCGCGGTACCCCCTTGACGTGTGGGCGGAAAAAGATACCATTCTTCTCAGGTGGGGACAGGATCCCGGTTTCGCCGCTGTCGGTGCGGGTCCGGTCCACGATCCGCGCGTGTGGGACCACGATTTGCGCGCGTCTGGACGCGGACCGCGATCCTGGCGCCGGAACCGGGGCGGCAGGATCGGGCAAGGGGGAGTGGCGATGCTGGATGTGATTGCGGTCGACGACGAGGCGGTGATGCGCGGCCTGTTGACCCGCATTTTCGACGCGGTCGGCTGGGACGCGGCGGTCTGCAGCACGGGGGCGGACGCGCTGGCGCGCCTGCGGACCGACGGAGCGAAGGTGCTCTTGACCGACATCAACATGCCGGGGCTCTCCGGCGTCGACCTGGCCCGGGCGGCGCGCAGCGAACATCCCGACCTGCCGATTGTGGCCGCGACCGCGAGCGTGGACGCGACCGGCCTGGACCCCACCGAGTTCGACTGCGTGCTCACCAAGCCGTTCGCGGTGTCGCGCCTCTTGCAGACGCTGAGCGAATACGTCGCCGCCCGCACCCCCCACGGCGCCTGAAACCGGTTCCGCCCCGTCCGCACCCGGTCCTCACCCCGTCCGCACCCCGGTCCGAGCCCGATCCGAGCCCGCGCCATGCCTGTCGAAGCCGCGCCGAACCGGCGGGCGCTCCGGGGACAGCCGGCAGGCGGTTGGCGGGCAACGCGGAGGGCACGAGCCCCAGGGACGGTTCGGGGACGTTCGCTCGAGGCGGACCGCGCTTGACAGCACGCGCTACGCAGGGTAGCTTGCCGACAGGGGACAGCCACGGCAGGCGGACAGCAGCGGGCGAAAACTTGTATGGCGTCCCCGGATTTACCCTGCGTCCCCGGATTTACCCTGTCGAAGCCGCGCCGGACTGGCGGGCGCTCCGGGGGCAGCCGGCAGGCGGTTGGCGGGCAACGCGGAGGGCACGAGCCCCAGGGACGGTTCGGGGACGTTCGCTCGAGGCGGACCGCGCTTGACAGCACGCGCTACGCAGGGTAGCTTGCCGACAGGGGACAGCCACGGCAGGCGGACAACAGCGGGTGAAAACGCGTATGGCGTCCCCGGATTTACCGAAGAAGGTTGGCTTGAGAAGCAAAAACCTGTATTGTGTCCCCAGATTTGGC
>CAZKKD010000120.1:0-10132 GCA_964553265.1 uncultured Planctomycetales bacterium
CCACCACCGGCGCCGCGCGCCGGGAATCAGTCCTGTCGGCCGAGCGCGGCCGAGAGCGCGCGCTCGCGCGCATCGGCGTCGGCCCGCCGGATGGCCGCCAACGAGTCGGCCGCGCCCGCCGGGCAGGCGTCCAGCGCCTCGGCCACGACGGGCGCGATGTCGCCGAAGGCGATCTGTTCGGCCAGGAAAAGCTCCACCGCCGCTTCCGCCGCCGCGGCGAAGACGGTCGGCGCCAGGCCGCCCTTCCGGCCCGCGGCGAACCCGAGTTCCAGGCACGGGAAGGCCTCGCGGTCCGGCTCCTCGAACGTCAGGCTTCCGAGCGACGCGAGCGAGAGCGGCTCGGTCGGCGTCGGCGCCCGCTCCGGGAAGGTGAGCGCGAACTGGATGGGGATCCGCATGTCGGTGGGGCCCAGTTGCGCCATCGTGTTCCCGTCGACGAACTCCACCATGCTGTGCACCACCGACTGCGGGTGCACCAGCACCTCGATGCGATCGTAGGGCAGACCGAAGAGCCAGTGCGCCTCGATCACCTCGAGCGCCTTGTTGACCAGGGTGGCCGAATCGATGGTGATCTTCGGCCCCATGTTCCATGTCGGATGGGCGAGCGCTTCCTCCGCGGAGACGTCGGCCACCTCCGCCGCCGTCCGGCCCCGGAAAGGGCCGCCGCTGGCGGTGAGGATGAGCCGCCGCACCTCTTCGGGCCGGCCGCAGGCGAGGCACTGGAAGACCGCGGCGTGCTCGCTGTCGACCGGCAGGAGGGAGACGCCGTGCTCGCGGGCGGACTCGGTGACGAGTTGTCCGGCCATGACAAGGGTCTCCTTGTTCGCGAGCGCAATGTCGATGCCGGCGGCGATGGCGTCGAGCGTGGGCTCCAGCCCCGCGGCGCCCACCGCAGCGCTCACCAGCAGCTCCGCGCCGCTGCCGGCCGCGGCCTCGCGCACGCCCTCCGGGCCGGCCAGGACGGTGCAGGGCGCGCCCTGCAACGCTTCGTGTAACGCGTCGCGGTGCACGGGGTTCGCGATCGCCACGACCCGGGGGGCGAATTCCCGGGCGAGCTCGGCCAGGCGCTCCCAGTTGTTCCCGCTGGCGAGGGCCGCGATCTCGAAGCGATCCCGGTGATGGCGGACCACGTCGAGCGTGGAGAGGCCGATGGAGCCGGTGGCCCCGACGACGGCGAGGCTGCGCATGGGACTATCCTTCCTGTGCGGTTTCGGCGGCGGCGAGGGCCTCCACCTCGGCCCGGAGGACGGCGAGCGCCTCGGTCTCGGGGATGGTGCGCAATAGCGCCCCGTCGCGAAAGAGGGCGAACTTCCCCTCCCCGGCGGCGAGGCCCACGTCGCACTCGGAGGCTTCCCCGGGGCCGTTGACTTCGCATCCCATAACGGCCACGCGCAGCGGCCCGCGGATGTCGGCGAGGGCGTCCTGCACCTCGCGGACGAGCTGCTGCAGATCCACCTTGCAGCGGCCGCAGGTGGGGCAGCTCACGATCTCCACCCGGTCGCGCAGGAGCCCCACCGCCCGCAGAAGCCGCCGGGCGGCAAGCACCTCCGCCGCGGGCGGGCCGGTGAAGGAGAGGCGGATCGTGTCGCCGATCCCCTGCGCCAGGAGCCCGCCGACGCCGACGGCGCTCTTGAGCATCGCCTCGGCCTCCGGTCCCGCGGCGGTGACGCCGAGGTGCAGCGGACAGTCGGTCTGGCGGGCGACGGCAAGGTTGGCGGCGATGGTCTCGGCCGGGTTGTTGGCCTTGAGCGAGAGGACCAGGTTGCGGAAGCCGATCTTCTCGATGCGTTCGACGTAGTCGAGGATCTCCTCGGCGAGGGCGTCGGCCATGGCCCGCGGGTCGTCGCCCTTGACGTGGTGGCGGATCGAGCCGGAGTTCACCCCGATCCGGAGCGCCGTGCCGGCGGTGCCGGCGGCCTCCACGACGGCGGCGAGGGCGTCCCAGTCGCGCATGTTGCCGGGGTTGAGCCGCACCTTGTCCGCGCCGGCGCGGATGGCGCCGAGGGCAAGCTCCTCGTTGAAGTGAATGTCGGCCACCAGCGGCAGCGGACTGCGGCGCTTCACCTCGGCGAAGGGGGCGAGCGCGCGCTTGTTCGGCACGGCGAGGCGGATCAGGTCGCAGCCGAGATCCGCGGCTTCCCGGACCTGGGCGAGAATGGCCTCGATGTCGTCCGGCGGGGCCTTGGTCATGGTCTGCACCGAGACCGGGGCTCCGCCGCCGATGGTCAGCGGCCCCACGCGCACGGGGCGGGTGGGGCGACGCGAAGGCGTCATGTGGGGGTTCCTCTGTATGCCATGGCGGCACGCCGAAGCGAGGGCCGGACGGTCTGCCTCCCGACCGCCTGCACTTGTCCGCATCCAACCCGACAGGATAGGCGAACGGCCCCGCCCAAGTCAATCCCCAATAGCGATGCGCCCGGCTGTGCAACCCGAGACGGAGCAGGCGTCTTCGCATACGTTCGCCTCCTCGCTGCGGCGTTTGCCGGGGTGTTTCCGTCCGTGTGGGCGTTCGGGGAGAACCAGAGTCGTCACAACCCCTTCCTGCAAAGCCTGTTGCGCCGAATAGGTCAACAGCGTTTCGTGGCGCGCTCGACCGTCGCCGGGCCTTCCGCTGCGGTTCGGCGGGGGCTGTGCCAAAACGGATCTTTGGGGGCGAAGTGGTCTGCCTGGGTTTTCGCGTCGCTCCGCTGCCGGTGAGGTCGTGCACCGTTCCCTGTGCGCAAGGCATGCGCTGCCGGGTGGCCCGGCGCCTGTCGCGCCCGCGGGCCCGTATGGTTGGCAAGAAAAAAGGATTGACAATCCGTCCCGGGACGATAGGGTACATCTGCTGTCCGGGACGCGGAAGCCGCGATACGATTCCGTCCACCCCGGCGCCCCGAACGTGGGGGATTAGCTCAGCTGGGAGAGCGTCAGGCTGGCAGTCTGAAGGTCACCGGTTCGATCCCGGTATCCTCCACCAACCCACCAACGGCCGGAGACGCCTTCTGACAGGCTTCTCCGGCCTTTTCATTGGAGTTCTCGGTTTCGCCCCCGCCTCCGCCGGATGTTGCATCCTGCGGCATGTGAGCACGTCCAGTCGCACCCGAACCGGCAAGCAAAGCGGCAAGACAGTCGGCGTCCCCTTCCGGGGCGTCGGGATCCTCCCTCGCCGCAGCCGATGGGATGGCGTCGCATCTGCCTGGTCCCAGACCCCGCTCCCGTCGACGAGCAGCGCCATGCCTGTACGCTTCCCGCCGGCGGCGTAGCGATGCAAGGTGAGGTCGGTTCCCCGCTGGGGACGTAGCGGCGTGACAGGCCACCGGGTGGCGTCCGGGCCCATTGCGGGCCAGGTGACAAACTCCCCCCTGCCAACAGAAGCGTATTCTCAACAACGACTAAGCACGCCCCCGGCGGTCGGGCATGGTGGTTGCCCCTGTGAATGCGACAGCGCGGGTTGCGGCGAGCGTTCGGGTGGCAGGGCGGAGCCGGAGAGCGTGCGTTCCGGACGGACTGCTCCGTGCTGCCGCGGGGCCGACCCCGCAAATTTGAAGCGCTGGCGGTCAGTTCTTTACGTGGGGGCCGGTTGCCCGTCAGGAGGGTGCGCTTCGGCTGGAATCCTTTCTTTCGCCGGGATTCCCCACATCTGGTGCGGGGGGGACAGGGCGCCTCCGCATCTGGCGCTGTCCGGGTGAGCAGTGCCCGGGAACGCACTGCCGCCCCGCGCATCGGGGCACGCCTGTTGCCAGCACGGAGGGACAGCACGGGCTCAAACGCGACGTACGCGGTGTCCGCTGACGAGCGCGGCAGGTCTGGGAGCGCTTGCGCGTTCAGGAGAAGTGTAGGCTTTCGCACAGGGAGAAACAGCATGGCATTGGTTTGCAGCGTTTGCGACGAAAAGCTTGGCGGTACGAAACCGGTCTGGTACGCGGGGACGCGGTTGTCCTGGACTCTCTTCCGGGTCTGCGACCGGTGCGTCGGCGGGATCCCCGCCGGGGCGCGCGTGCCGGCGCGGGAGCTGCGGGCGCACGACCTGACCTTCGGCCGCTGCCGCACGCAGCCGGGTGCAGAGGTCTTCTCGACGGACGGACCGGTCGAGTTCTGGGTGAACGCGGACATGGTGGCGTGCAGCTTTCCGCCCGACTGCACGCTCATCGCGTCGTTCTACGCCTACTATCAGCCCGCGGCGTTCGCCGGCTACCTGGCCGACTGCGTCCGGGGCGGGCTGTATGACGGTCCGGAGGGCGAGCTTCGGTTGCAGCGGATTCTGCTGCTCATGGGGCCGCTGCTGGAGAGCCATCTGTTCGGCCGGCCGGCGGAAGCCGTGAAGCGCAGGCGCTATGACCCGGCCGACCTCCCGGAGGTCCTGTCCCGGCAGCAAGTGGCCGAGGTCGAGGAACTCCGTCGCGCGCTGCTGGACCCGTGCGGCGCCGGTATGGCCTGCAGCGGCTGAGCGGCCTGCAGCCTGGCCTGGGCCCGGGCTCCCAGCCGGATCCGAACCGCCGCGGCGCCAGGTGCGCCGCGGCGGTTCGGTGTGTCGCAGGTTCCTGTGCGGGTGCGCCGGCCGGTCGCCGCCGCGCGGCATGCGCCCGGGTGTCAGTCCGTTGTCACCGCGCGTTCCGGCGTGAGGAGTACGTAGAGCGCGGGGATGACGAGCAGGCTCACCAGCGTCGCGGCGAGGAGGCCGAAGACGACGGCCGCGCAGAGCGGCTTCCACAGCGCGCTTGAAAGCCCGAGCGGGATCAGCCCCACGCAGGTCGTGAGCGTAGTGCTGAGGATGGGACGCAGCCGGTCGCTGGCGCCGTGGGCGGCGGCGTCGCGGACGCTCTTGCCGCCGCGGCGGTACTCGTTCATGGTCTCGATCATCACGATGGCGTCGTTGACGGCGATGCCGGCCAGCGAGATGATGCCCACCAGCGCGGGGAAGCTGATCGGCATCTGCAGGACCGTGAAGCCGTAGAAGGTGCCGATGAGCGCGAACGGCACGCTGAACATGATGATAAAGGGCTGGCGGAACGAATCGAAGAGGAGGCAGAGGAGCGCGAAGATGAGGAAGAGCGCCACCACGAAGCCCTTGCCCGCCGAACCGCCCACCTCCTGCGACTTCTCCACCTCGCCGCCGATGGCGAAGGCGTAGCCGGCCGGCCAGTTGGCCTGGAGCTTCTGCAGGCGCGGCAGCAGCTCGCCGATGATCTGCCCGGCGGTGCGCCCCTCCGCGCCGGCGGTGATGGTGAGTCCGCGGCTGCCGTTGCGGTGGCGGATGGCCCGGGCGGCGTCCACCACCTGCGGCCGGAGAAAGGCCGAGGCGGTCACCCGCTCGCCCGCGGGCGTGACCACGCCGATAAGGCCGTACTCCTCCCAGTTCTTCGGCCCGCCCAGCGTGCCCTTGCGGCTGTCGTACTGCATGCCCATCCGGATGTCGAGGTCTTCCGCGCCGCCGCCGGCGCCGAACTTGCCTACCGTCTGCGGCGCCATGGCATAGCGGATCTGCGCGGCCATGTCCGGCTCGCCCAGGTTGTAGAAATCCAGCGCCTCGCGGTCGGGACGCCAGCGCACCAGCGTCGTCGGCGGTCCGAGCGAGTCGGCGACGTCGGTCGCGCCCGGGATGTTCCGGAGGGCGTTCTTGACCTGTCCGGCCACCTCGCGCAGGCCGTCCATGTCCGTGCCGGCCAGGTTGATCTGGATCGGGGCCTCGTCGCTGGTGCCGCCCTGGTCGGCCTTGAGGGTATAGGTCACCGCGGGGAAGCGCTGCAGCGCCTCCTCGACCGTGGCGCGGACCTCGGGCAGGTAGCTGTAGGCCGGCTGGCCGCGCTCCTCGAAGGAGGTGAAGCGGCAGGTGAGCCCCCCGAGGTTGGGCGCTTCGTTCTCGTCCAGGACGCCGCCGCTGGTGAGGGGGCTCTTCATGCCGACGTAGCGGTTGATGCTGAGGAAGTACGTCTTCTGCCGCAGCGCCTCGCCCACCGCGTCGACGACGGTCTGGGTTTCGTCCAGTTCGGCGTTGGGGCCGAGTTCGAGCGTGACGCCCAGGTTCCGGCCGTCCTCCTTCGGGTACATGATGAAGGGGAGCCCGCCGAAGAGGGTGGCGCCGTACAGGAAGACGCCGACCGCGATGGCGAAGGTCAGCACGGCGCGCCCCTTGCCCGCGACGATGGCGGTGCGGATCATCTCGGCCAGGCGCGCGCCGGCGGCGTCCGAGACGCGGTCCATCATGCTGCGGTGGCCGGCGGCTTCGCCGTCGGCGGCGGGCGGGTGCGCCCGCAGGATGTAGCGGCTGAGCGGCACCACGATGAAGAGCGAGCAGAGGTAGCTCAGCACCAGGCAGATCGAGGCGGTCACCGGAATGAGCCGGATGAACTTGCCGTCGACCCCGCCCATCAGCATCAGCGGCAGGAACGCCAGGATCGTGGTGAGCGACCCCGACAGGCTCGGGATGGCGTAGCTGCGGATGGTCCGGGTCTGGCCTTCGGCGATGCTGTGGCCGCTGGCCAGCGCCTCGTGCATCCCCTCCATCATGAGGATGAAGTCGTCCACCAGCAGGCCCAGCGCCAGCACCATGCCGATGATGACAATCTCGTTGAGGCTGTAGCCCACCGTCCAGAGCACGGCCAGCGCCCCGAGAAAGGTGATCGGGATCGCCAGCCCCGCCACCAGCGCCTCGCGCCAGTTGAGGAGGATGAGAAGCACCACGAAAACGGCCAGCATGGCCTGCCAGCCGTTGTCGAACATCTCGTCCAGCTTGTTCCAGATCTTCACCGAGTCGTCGGCGGTCACCTGGTAGGTGAGGGCCTCGGGCCAGTCCGGCTCGGCCACGGCGTCGGCGACAATGGCCTTGGCCCGGTCGATGATGGTGAGCACGTCCTCGCCGGGGTTGCGGGTGACCGAAAGATCGTAGCTCTTGCGGAAGTCGGCGCCCCGCCATGCGACCGAGGTGCGCACCGACTCGGCCGCCAGGTCGCGGCGGACATCGGCCAGGTCGCGCAGGCGCACCAGCCGCCCGTCGTCGAAACGCTTGATCGGCAGCGAGCGGAGTGCCTCCAGCGACTCGAACCGTCCGGCCAGCACCATGGTGGCGGTGAAGTGCGGGCTCTCCAGGCGCCCCCAGGGCATGTCCTGGTTGGCGTCGCGCAGTGCCGAGGCGATGGTGGTGGGGCTGATCGCCAGCGCCGCGAGCCGCCGGGGCTTGAGCTCGATGCGCACCACCTCCCGCCGCGTGCCGGAGAGCTGCACCGCGTTGACGCCGGGGATGCGTTCGAGCTTGGCCTTCACCTGCCGGAGGTGACGGTCGACCATGGCCTCGTCGAGGTCGGCGTAGAACATGAAGGTGAGCACCGGCGCCGCGCTCATGGAGGCGGCGTTGATGCGGGGGGGCTGGACCTCGTCGGGCATTTCGGCGGCGGCGTCGCTCACCTTGGCCCGGAGCTGCTGCATCAGCTCGCCCATCGGCGCGCCGGCGCGGAAGCGGACCAGGACCAGCGCCTGCCCCCGCTGCGAACTGCTCTCGATCATCTGGATGCCTTCAAGGGCCTTGATCTTCTTTTCCAGGCGATCGGTCACCTCCCGTTCGACCGAGGAGGGCGCTGCCCCGGGCCAGGCGACGATGACGGTGGCGCCGCCGAGTTCCAGGTTCGGCTGGGCCTCCTTCACAAGCGCGTGGTAGGCCATGACGCCACCGGCCACGAGGGTGGCCATCAGGAGCGTTCCGAAGACGGTCTTGACGAAGAAGAACTTGAAGAGCGGCGACGTGGGCCGGGGCGGGGTCATTCGGCGGCCTCCGCCGGGGTTGCGGCCGTGGCCTTCGGCGCGTGCAACACCTTCACCTTGCGACCTTCGGTCATGCGGTGGCGGCCTTCGGTGACCACCAGTTCGCCTTCCTTCAGCCCGTCCAGGACCTCGATGTGGCTGAGGCCGGTCACCCCGCCGCGGAAGCGTCGGCGCTTGACGGTGTCCGTATCGGGGTCAACGACGAAGACGGAGGGCGCGCCCTCCCGGTAGATGACCGCGGTCGTGGGCAGCAGGAGCGCGTCCTTGCGCTCGGCGACAAAGATGCGACAGGTGACGTACATCCCGTCGGCGACAAACCCGGCATGGCTCTTGGTGCGCACCTTGATCTGGATCGCGCGGCTGCCGGGGATGATGGACGGGCTGACGCTGTAGACCGCGCCGACGGCGACGTCGTGGCCGGGCTGGCCCACCAGGTCGGCCGGATACTCCGGCAGGGTCACCCCGCTGCGGGTGATGTAGGCGGTCTGCCCTTCGGCGACGCGGACGCCCTCGTAGGGGGGCAGCTTCAGCGTCACTTCGTACGCGCTCGGGTCGATGACCACCATCGGCGCGGTCGCGAGCATGCGATCTTCGCTGGAGGTGTCCATCTTGCCGGGCCCGCTCACGTCGCCGACACGGACGTTGCGGTAGGCGATGATGCCGTCGAAGGGCGCGCGCAGGAAGCCGTCGTCGAGCTTGAGCTTCGCCACTTCCAGCTCGGTTTCTGCCGAGGTGACCGCCGCCGCGGCGTTCTGCACCTCGTTGCGGGCCTTCTCGATCTCGGTCTCGGAGATGATGCCCTTCTTGAAGAGATCCTCGTTGCGTTCCAGGGATTTCTTCTGGAGCGCCAGGTTGTTGCGGGCTTTCTGGAGGTCGCTCTTGCGGAGTTCCACCCGGCGGTTGGCTTCGGGAAGGTCGATGCGGGCAAGCATCTGCCCCGGCTTGTCCCCGGAGGGGCCGCGGACCTGCATGCCCGCGCGGAGGGGGTCGCCGTCGGGACCCGTGCCGAGTTCGGCCACGCGCCCCTCGATGCGAAAATTCAGAAATTCCCGCCGGACGGCGCGGGCGGTGCCTTCGCCCAGGACGCGTTCGGCCACGTAACCGCGGGCGAGCGACTCGGCCCGGACCGGCATCGGAGGCCGTGTGGATGCCGGCTCCGACCCCCCTTCCCGGGCCGCACCCATCCGGATGGTCGCGATCGCCATGACGACCGCCATTGCCGCCAGCACCGCCCAGTGAAGCCGTTTCATGCGTCCGTCCCTTTGCGTTGTCGGTCATTCGGATGCCCGGCATCGTCGCGGAGCCGACGCCGCGACGTGCGGAGGGCATTCAATCGCAATCCCGCGGTTCGGTCAACCGAAATCCCCGCCGCCGCAACGTGTTGCGCGTCGTGGGTGTGGCCCTCGCGCCGGGAGGCCCTTCCGGCGAATTGGGCGCAAGCGGGCCTTGCAAAAATGGGCGGACAGTCTACAATGCGCCGGACTTCCGGGTCGTGCAGCAGGGCGAGATACCGGATTCCGGGCATCCACAGTCGATGAAAGAGCAAACCGTCATGCGTGTGCGTCCACGGGGCCTCCCGCTTCTGTTGCTGTGCTGCTTCCTCGCGTCGCTGGCGCCGGCCGCCCGGACCGGGGAGGTCGCCTATCCAGAGGACATCCGCCGGATCAAGGAGCGGGGACGTCTGGTCGTTGCGCAGTTCGGGGGGGAGCGCGAAGGCTTCTTTGCCTACGATGATGCCCAGGAATCGCCGGCCGAGAGCTTCTACCCGTACGAAGGGCGCCGCCTGGTGGGCTTCGATGTCGACCTGGCGCAGCGTCTGGCCGACGAGCTCGGCGTCGAGCTGGAGATCGACCGCAACTACCCCTCCTTCGACGCGGTGGCGCGGGGGATCGCCGCCGGCCAGGCCGACATTGCCGTCTCCAAGCTCAGCATGACCACCCAGCGCGCGCAGTTCGTCGCGTACACCAACCCGTACATCTCCTTGCGCATGGGGCTGGTCGTCAACCGCCTGGTCGAGAGCCGTTCCGCCGGTGCGGGCGGAAAGACCGACACGCTCGGCGTCTGCCGGCGGACCGGCGCGCGGGTGGGGGTCCTCGACCGCTCCTCGTTCGTCAAGCACGGGAAGGACCTCTTTCCCCATGCGGAGCTGGTGCCGTATCCGGATCAGGAATCCCTCTTCCGCGCGGTGATGGACGCGGAGGTCCTGGCGGTGCTCTACGAGGAGTACGAGATCAACAAGGCCATGCACCGCTTTCCGGAAATGCCCATCTACTGCCACACCGTCTTCATCCCGGGCCGCGAGGACCTCCTGGCGATGGCGGTCCATCCCGATGCGCAGACGCTGCGCGAACTGGCCAACATGTACATGGCGAAACACAACATCGCGCCGACCGTT
>CAZKKD010000121.1:0-10103 GCA_964553265.1 uncultured Planctomycetales bacterium
GTCGGGGCGGTCATCAGCTGCAGGTAGTCCACCGCCACCAGGTCCAGGCCGTGGGCGCGCTTCATCCGGCGGCACTTGCCCCGGAGTTCGCCCAGTCCGATGCCCGGCGTGTCGTCGATGTAGATCGGCGCCTGGCTCAGCGTCCCCACGTTCAGGCCCAGCGTGCCCCACTCCTCGCTCGACAGCCGCCCGGTCCGGACCTTCTGGGCCGAGAGGCGGCTGTGCGCGCAGAGCATGTTCTGGGCAATGTTCTCCTTGCTCATCTCCAGACTGAACATCGCGCACGGGCGCTCCTGCTCCACCCCGATCCGGGTCAGCACGTTCAGCACGAACGTGCTCTTCCCCATCGAGGGGCGGCCCGCAACGATGATGAGCTCGCTCGGATGCAACCCCCCCAGCATCTGGTCCAGCGCGTGAAAGTCGGACGGGATCCCGGTCACGCCGCTGGAGGTGTCCCGCGTCTGGAGCTGCTCCAGGGCGTGGACCGCTTCCTTCAGCGCGTCCTTCAGGCTCACCGCATCGCGATCCGAGCCCAGGTCGTTGACCTGGTAGACCAGGTGCTCGGCCCATTCGGCCAGGTCGTCGGCCGTGCGTTCGCCGCGGTAGGCTTCCTCCAGAATCTCCGTCGCCGCCCCCAGAAGGCGACGCTGCTTCGCGCGATCGCGGACGATCTGCGCATAATACTCCAGGTTGGCGCTGTTCGGCACCGCCGCCGAGAGTTCCATCAGCCCGGCGGCGCCGCCCACCATATCAAACTGGCCCCGGCGTGTCAACTCTTCACCGAGGGTAAGTGTATCTACCGGTTGACGTTGATCACTCATCTCCAGGATGGCGGCATACACCATCCCGTACGGCGCGGAATAAAAGTCCTCCGCCTGCAGCGACCCGCGGACCAGGTCGCACCGGTCCGGGTACAGGAGAAGACTCCCCAGCACCCCCGCCTCGGCTTCCAGGCTGTGGGGCACCCCCCGCTCGGGCGCGAGAGCCGCCTCGTCGGTCGCCGCCATCCGTTCCCCCAGACCCACACCGCTGCAGACATCCGTCCGGCGAACCGGCGCCGCGCCCGCGCGCCACGACAGTACCCACCGATATCGCCACGGTTAAAGCAGGATTTCCCACGGAGTTCAACTTTTTTCGGAAAAAGCCTGCCAATTCGTTGGCCAGAAAATCCGTAACCTGCTTCCTTTGTTCGGGTTCGGGCCGTTACTCCCGTCGGCGGCGGCGCGGACGTTCGTCCTCGTCGTCATCGTCGGGCTGGCCGTAGAGATCGTCGCGGTCGAAGTCGAGCTCGTCCTCCAGCTCGCCTTCCCCTTGCGGCTTGGGCGGCTCGGCCGTCTCGTCGGCGACGACACTGATGGCCAGTTCGGCGTCCACCTCCGGATGCAGGTGGAACCGCACGGTGTGTTCGCCGAGGGCCTTGATCGGCGCTTCCAGCCGGACCATGCCCTCGTTGATCCCGTCCACGCCCGCTTCGGCCAGGGCGGCGCTCATCTGCGACGGCGAGACCGCGCTGTAGAGCGTGCCGGCGTCGCTGACAGGCACGTGGACAGTGACCGGCGTGGCGCGAATCCGCTCGGCGAGAGCCTCCATGTCGCCCTTGCGGGCGGCCTCGCGGGCGTCGCGCTCCTTCTTCGCCTTGGCGATGGCCTGCTGGGTGCTGGCGTTGACGGGCATGGCCAGGCCCTGCGGCAGCAGGTAGTTGCGCGCATAGCCGGCGGCCACGTCCACCACATCCCTGGTGATGCCGAGGTTGTGGATATCTTCCTTGAGCATTAGCGTCATCTTCATCTGGACAACTCCTCAGCGTCTATCCGTCGGGGCCGTCGTGGGCGGCCGCGACCGGTGCGGCGGTCCGCCGCAGTCCGTTCCGGCCCCTCCCAGCCCCGTCCCGGGGCGCGTCCCCGCAGGGTGCGGTCCTAGCGGCCGACGTAGCGCAACAGGCCCAGGAACCGGGCGCGCTTCACCGCCTGCTTGATCTGCCGCTGATGCCGGGCACAGGTGCCCAACTTCTTGCGGCCGTACATCTTGCCCTGGGCGCTGGAGTACTTCTGCAGCGCCGGCACATCCTTGTAATCCACCGGCGGCGCATCCTTGGCGCAGTACTTGCACCGGTTGCGCCGGCCGGCCGGGTCGTAACGCTTCGCCATTGCTCGCTCCTTCATCCACTTGCATCTGCGGCGCGCCTGCGCGCGCATCGTCTGTCCGGCGCCTGTCCCCCGCCCCGCACACGGGGTCGGGAGTCGTTGCCATTGGCGGGGTTAGAACGGAACGTCGTCCGCCGCCGAAAAGTCCTCGTCCAGGTTGTCCGGCTCCCGCCGGTTGTCTTCGCGGCCACGGTCGGATCCACCGCCGCGGCTTCCGCCGCCACCGCCGCCGCCGGTACCACCACCACGCCGTCCACCGCCGCCGCCGCCGCCGCTCCCGCCGCCGTCTCCGCCGCCGCCGAGAAACTGCACGTTCGAGGCGGTGACGCAGAGCTTCGAGCGCTTCTGGCCGGACTCGCGGTCCTCCCACTCGTCCATGCGCAACCGGCCTTCCACCAGCACCGGGCGGCCCTTGGCGAGGTATTCGCAGCAGGTTTCGGCCTGGCGATCCCAAACGGTTACATCCACGAACACGGTGTCTTCCTGCCGGTCGTTGCCGCGCCCTCGCTGCGTGCTGACGGCCAGCCGCAGGTCGGAGACCGCGGTGCCGCTGGGGGTGTACCGGAGTTCGGGGTCCCGCGTCAGGTTGCCCATCAGGATCACCCGGTTGTAGCCACTGGCCATTTCGCTTCTCCTTCCCGTGCGTACCGTCCCGTGGAAGCGGTTCCGTCGTCAGTCCGCGTCTTCGCCGTCGTCGGCGGCGTCCGAGCGGGCCGACTGCTTCTCGGCTTCGCCGTCGTCGCCGTCATCGCTCTCGTTGCTGTCTTCCCGCTCGCGCCGATCCCGGCCGCCGCGTCCGCGCCCGCGATCCCGGTCCCGGTCCCGATCGCGGCCCTTGCGCTCCTTGGCCGCCTCGGCGGCGGCGCGTTCACGCCCCGCGGCGCCGGTGTCGGCCTCGATGCCGTCCTCGTCGACCACGATCAGCACGCGGAGCACCACCTCGCTCAACTGCGCCTGCTTTTCGATCTTTGTGATCGCCTCGGACGGGGCATTGAAGTGCACCAGGATGAAGGTGCCCCGCTTGTGCTTCTTGATCTCGTAGGCGAGCCGGCGGTCGTCCCAGCGGATCGACTTCACCACCTCGCCGCCGTGGCGGGTGATGCAGTTGAGCGCTTCGGCCTCGACCTTTTCGTAGTTTTCCTTGGCCGCGTTGTGGTTCACAACAAACATGGCCTCATACAGCTTCAAGGCAGATCCTCCCAATCAGTCGGAACTTGTCCGTCGTCCCTAAGCGTCGTCTGCCGCGCCGCGGCCGGGATTGTCCGGTCCGGGGCGCGGCGCATCCGGGCGCGCTGCGCGCCGCTGCGTCTCATCCGGGGGTGTCTGCCGCCCGGTTTCTTCTGTCGGGTCGCCCGTGCGGCCGCCCTCTTCGGGCGGCGCGGCGGGGCGGTTGTAACCTTCGGCGCAGGCTTCGGTTCCGTACCGTACCCAGTCGATCACGCAGTCGGCGGCGCGCGCCACCGCGGCCTCGACCACCGGCGCCTCCTCCGCCGCGAACGGCGCGAGGACATACGCCACCTGGTCGCCCTGCGGCGCCCCGATGCCGATGCGCAGGCGCGGGTACCGCTCGGTCCCGAGCGCGCCGGCCACCGAGGCGAGGCCGTTGTGCCCCCCGTCGCTGCCCCCGGGCCGCAGACGCAGCCGGCCGGGCGCGAGGGCGAGGTCGTCGACCACCACCAGGAGCTCCGTGGCCGGGTCCAGCCCCAGGGCGGCGCAGAGCGGCTCGACCGCGTCGCCGGAGGCGTTCATGTACGTCCCGGGCTCCAGGAGCGCCACCTCCGCCGGCGCCCCGTCCGGACGCTCGGCCACGAACCGGGCCAGCCGGCCGGGCGGGTCGTCCAGGAGCGACCAGGCCGCCCCGTGCCGCTCGGCCACCGCCTCGATGACGCGGAAGCCGAGGTTGTGCCGCGTCGCGCGGTAGGCCGCACCGGGGTTGCCGAGGCCGACCACCAGGCGCCGCGTCTTCGCCGGCATGGCGGCTTAATCCTCCTCTTCCTCTTCTTCCTTCTTCTCGCCGATAACCTCGGGCTCGACGCCTTCCCCGGCCGCCTCTTCGCCCTCTTCCTCGCCTTCCTCGGGCTCCTCGGCGGTCGGGTGGGTGCAGACGACGACGGGGGCGTCCTCTTCGTGCTCGAAGGTGCACCCGGGCGGGACCGGCACGTCGCGCACGTAGATGACGTCGCCCAGGTTGAGCTGCGAGACGTCGATGACGATCGTGTCCGGGATGTCGTTGGGCTTGCACTCCACGGTGAGCATGTAGAACTCCTGCGTCATCACCCCGCCCTCTTCGATGCCGGGGGCTTCGCCGTCGAGCTCAATCTCCACCTCCACGGTCACCAGCGTGTCGGCGGTGATGACGCGGAAGTCGGCGTGCAGGATCTGGTGATCGTAGGTGCCATGCTGCAACTCCTTGATGATCACGGACTTGACGTCACCATCCACATCGAGGTTTATCACGCGCGCGCCGTGCTCGATCATGTGCATGAGCGTGATGAGGTCTACCGAGACGGGGATGTTGTCCTCGCCCTTGCCGTAGACGATGCCGGGAATGCGCCCGGTCTCGCGGAGCGTCCGGCAGGCGCGGCTGCCGGTGTCGCTGCGTCGTTCCGCCTTGAGGGTTTCCGTCTGCTTCTCCGCCACTGTTCGTTACCTCCATCGGTTCGGTCGGGGCGTCCGCCGACGGCGCTTCGCCGCCCGCGCACCCGTCGGGTTATCTGAAGAGTTCGCTTACCGATTTGCGCCTGTGAATGCGGGTCACCGCCTCGCCCAGCAGCTCCGCCACCGAAAGGACGGTAAGCGGCAGGTCGGCGGGGGGGTCGTGGAGCGGGATCGAATCGGTCACCACGATCTCGTCGGGGCCGGCCTTGCGGAGCCGCTCGAACGCGGGCCCGACGAAGACGCCGTGGCTCGCCGCCGCGGTGACGGTGCGGGCCCCGTGCTCGCGAGCGACGCGGATGGCCTCGCTGATGCTGCCGGCGGTGTTGATCATGTCGTCGACGATGACGATGTCGCGGTCGTCGATGTCGCCGATGACGTGCCCGGCCTCCACCTCCGCGTCGCCGAGGCCGCGCTTCCCCACCACCGCGAGGTCGCCGCCAAGGCGGCGGGCGTAGCTGTCCGCCATCTTGATGCTGCCGATGTCGGGACTCATCACCACCGGGCGCTCGGGGCCCTTTTCGCGCAGGTACCCCGCCAGCACCGGGGCGGCGGTGAGGTGGTCGAGCGGGATGTTGAAGAAACCCTGGATCTGCGTCGCGTGCAGGTCCATCGTGAGCACGCGGTCCGCCCCGCTGGTGGTGAGGAGATCCGCCACCAGTTTGGCCGTGATCGGCACCCGGCCGGCGTGCTTGCGGTCCTGACGGGCGTAGGCGTAGTACGGGACGACCGCGCAGATGCTCTTCGCCGAGGCGCGGCGGAGCGCGTCGCAGATGACCAGGAGCTCCATCAGCGACTCATTGACCGGCTGGCAGCAGCTCTGCACGACGAACGCTTCCAGCCCGCGCACGTCGTCGAGAATCCGCACCTTGGTCTCGGTGTCGGGAAAACGATCCAGCTCCATCCGCCCGGCATCCATGCCGAGATAGGCGCAGATGCGCTGGGCGAGATCGGGATGTGCGCTGCCGCTGAAGACTCGCATGGTTTCTCTTCCTCGGATCCGGTGCCCGGCGCTCAGCCCGCGCGGGCGGCGAGAATGGCCTCGACCCGCTCCAGGTCGGCCGGAGAGTTGACCCCGTTTCCCTCCTCGGCGTTCTTCAACTCCAGGGCCCCGAAGGGCTTGCCGTCCTGCAACAGAAGCTCCACCGCGTCGGGCAGGTAGTACTCGCCCTGCTGGTTGTCGTTGGTAATGCGGCCCAGCACCCCGCGCAACTCCGGCCAGGAGAAGACGTAGACGCCGGTGTTGATCTCGTCGATGGCGAGTTCTTCGTCGGTGGCGTCGGCGGCCTCGACGATGCGCCGGACCCCGCCGTCCGGCCCGCGCACCACCCGGCCGTAGCGGTGCGGCGGCGCAATGCGGGCGGTGAGCACCGTCCCGGCCGCGCCGCCGGCGAGGTGCGCGTCCAGCAGCCGGCGGTAGGTCTCGCCGGTCACCAGGGGCATGTCGCCGTAGGTGATGAGCACCGCCCCCTCGAAGCCCTCGAAGGCGTCGCGCGCACACAGGACCGCGTGGCCGGTGCCGAGCTGCTCGGCCTGCTCGACCCAGTCGACGCCCGCCGGCAGCGCGGCGACAACCCGGTCCCGGCCATAGCCCACGATGGTGACGACACGATCACAGCCGGCGTCCCGGAGGCTGTCCAGGACCCAGTGCAGGAGCGGGCGGCCGCCCGCTTCGACGAGAACCTTGGGAGAATCGCCCCCCATTCTCGTGCCTTTTCCGGCAGCGAGAACGAGAGCCTGTGCGGCGTGGCTCATCGTGCTCCCCTCGGCCATAAGGAGTCGGCGGTCGAGCCGACCCGGGGACGCGGTTCGTGTTGTCCGGAACGCGCTGTCGCGCTGTCCCTTTCGTCTCTTCGGTCCGGTTCGATGCGCCGCCGGGCGGCCCGCCGGCGCTTGCCTGCTGGTTACCCGGCCAGGACTCGAACCTGGAAAGGCAGACCCAAAATCTGCTGTGTTGCCAATTACACCACCGGGTAGCGTTCCCG
Source organism: uncultured Planctomycetales bacterium (assembly GCA_964553265.1). Classification (GTDB taxonomy): domain Bacteria; phylum Planctomycetota; class SZUA-567; order SZUA-567; family JAFGNG01; genus CAZKKD01. The sequence goes on from CAZKKD010000121.1 coordinate 6,785, forward strand.
TTCCCCCGGGACGGCGCACCGCCCGTTCAGGGAAGCCGGCATTATAGGTCCGGACCGGGGCCTGTCAACCGGAATTCCACGGCAAACCGCGCCGAATTCGCTTCCTGCCGCAGCGTCACTCCGCAAATTGCAGCTTCGCAAAGTGTTGGGGAGCGTGGAAGTTGCACTCGTCGATGGGCGCCCAGGTGGCCCAGTGCGGGTGGCTGGTCCGGTCGCCGCACTTGTAGAGGTTGGCCCGCCAGGCGGCGCCGCCGACCGGCCGGACCGCACCGACGTAGCGCTCCAGCACCGCGAACGGCACGGCGAACGCCAGCGTCCAGGTGACCGGCTCCTCGATCTCCGGCTCCACCACCGCCGGCAGGGACGAGCAGATGCGGACACGGCCGCCGTCCTCCGGGGCGAAGGGCGTCCAGTCGGCGAAACCGCCCTCGGGCCGGCGGGTGGGGTCGACAACGTGGCTGGCGTGCAGCGTGCCGCCGGCGTTCATCTCCAGGTTGACGTACCCGCGCCCGGGCGCCGGCTCGATGAAGAGCTCGACGCACGAGTCGGTGCAGACCGGGCCCATGAACGCGGTCGTCACCGACCGGACCCAGCGGTCCTCCACCCGGAAGACGCCGTAGAGCGCCTCCCCGTCGTGGAGAAGCCTCGCCCGGGTGACCGGGTGCGTGCTGGCGCTCTTCGGGTGGAAGCGGTCGACCGCGAGCGCGGCGGCGGCGTTCCAGGCGGGGTCGTCCCAGCCGCGATCCAGGACCGGCGGCGCGGCGGTGCGGGCGATGGCGTAGCTCGGCATGGTGTCTCCTCGGACAGAACGTCGGACAGACAGGGGCGCGCCTCAGGCCTCGAAGGTGTCGAAAAGGCTCCGCACCGTCAACTGGCGGCGGAACTCGGCGGCCTTCAGCGTCCGGGCCGGCTCGACCCGGAGGGTGGTGGCGGCGCCGGGGCGCAGGTGGACGAAGTTGTCGCTGCAGCGCGCATCGGTGGCCGACAGGTCGACCCACGCCCAGAGCGCCGCGGCCCCGGCCTTGAGCGTCACATCAAAAGCGCCGTCCTTGCGGGTTTTGGTCGTGGCGCGGATGCGGGGATTCTCCAGCAGCAGGTGCTTCGGCCGGGCGAGGTGGACCAGGTTCTCGCTCGCCGGCTGCCCCTTCGCGGTGAGCCGGAGCCAGACGAGGAGATCGCGCGGACCGTGCGCGGCGAGGAGATCGGCCAGGTCGATCCGGGCGACGCGGGCGTCGCGGCCGGGCCGGCAGGTGATCGCCTCGCGGCCGGAGGCGAGGCGCTTGCCGGCGGCGGAGGCGACGGTCCAGGCGAGGGCGGCGTCGGTCTTCGCGCGGAGGTCGCTGGTGGCGTGGACGTCGACGCGGCCGGCGGCCAGGTCCTCGACCCCGGAGACGAGCAGCGGCGCATAGAAGCGGCGGGCGAGGTAGTGCAGCGCCTTCCAGCGATCCTCGCCGTCGACGCTGGCCCAGCTTGCGACCGGCCAGCAGTCGTTGAGTTGCCAGTAGAGCGTGCCCATGCCGCGGGGCATGCTGCGGCGCCAGTGCTCGACGGCGTACTTCATCGCCATCGCCTGCAGGATCTGCGAGAGCCAGACGGTGTTCTCGAAGTCCTTCGGCAGCAGGAACCAGTCGCACATGTACTGGAGGATGGCGTCGTTGCCGATGCCGCTGCGCTGGTGGTGCTCCATGACGGCGCTGGTGACGTTGCGGTCGCCCTTCGCCGTGAAGCCGCGGACGGTGCGCGGGTGCGGGAAGCTCTGGAAGCCGAACTCGCTGTTGAAGCGGTGCTCGCAGGTGCGGTACCACTCGAAGGGCCGCCGCCCGTGCCAGACGTCCCAGAGGTGCGCGTCGCCGCAGGTCGGGTCGCGGTGGTGGCTGCGGTCGCCGTGGGGGGTGTGCGGGCTGCAGGGCCAGTAGGCGCGTTCGGGGTCGAGCCGCTCGACCACCGCGGGGAGCGCCTTGTCGAAGAGCTTCTTGTAGTCGGTCCAGCTCATCTGGTGGTCGGTCCACTTCGGGCCGACCAGGCCCTGCTCGAGCTCGTTGTTGCCGCACCAGAGGGCGATGGAGGGGTGGTGGCGCAGGCGGCGGACGTTCTCCTCGGCCTCGACCTTGACGTTGGCCATCCAGGCCTTGTCGAAGGTGGGGTAGGTGCTGCAGGCGAACATGAAGTCCTGCCAGACGCAGAGGCCGAGTTCGTCGCAGAGGGCGTAGAAGGTGTCGTCCTCGTAGATGCCGCCGCCCCAGACGCGGAGCATGTTCATGTTGGCCGCGGCCGCGTCCTCCAGGATGCGCCGGTAGCGCGCGGGGGTCATGCGGCTGAGGATGGCGTCGTGGGGGATCCAGTTCGCGCCCTTCGCGAAGAACGGCGCCCCGTTGGCGACGAAGCGGAAGGACTCGCCCCACTGGTCCTTGTGGCGGTCGAGCACGAGCGTCCGCAGACCGATCCGGCGGTCCCACGCGTCGAGCACCGCACCGTCGGCGTCGAGGAGCTCCACGCGGACGTCGTAGAGCGGCTGGTCGCCCATCCCGTTCGGCCACCAGAGCTTCGGCTGGTCGACCCGGCAGGCGAGCTTCGCCTTGCCGCTGCGGATCGGCGCCTCCGCCTCGGCGACGGTGCGCTTGCCGTCGCGCACCGTGGCGCGGACCCGCAGGCGCTGCCGGCCGACCGCTTCGGCCGCGACGGCGAGGTCGAGGCCGACCGCTTTCTTCGGCGTGTGATCCTGCCGGATGTGCAGGTCCGAGAGGCGCGCGGCGTCATACCCGACCAGGCGGATGGCCTTCCAGATGCCGCAGGTGATGAGCACCGGCCCCCAGTCCCAGCCGAAGTTGCAGGGCTCCTTGCGCAGCCAGGCGCGGCCCCTGGGCTCGTGCGGGCCGCCCCAGGAGGGGATGGGGCGCTTGCGCTGGCGCTCGGTGATGTAGTTCTCGGCCGACGCGAAGGTGACCTCGATGCGGTTCTCGCCCGCCTTCAGCGCCTTGCGGACATCCCACTCCCAGGTGCGAAACATGTTGTCCGCCGTGCCGACGACCTTGCCGTTCAGCTTGACGGTGGCGAGCGTGTCCAGCCCCTCGCAGTGGAGGAGCACGCGGTCATGGTCGAGGAGCGTCTTCGGGACGGTGAAGGTGCGCGCGTAGACCCAATCGGTCCGGCCCACCCAGCGGACGTCGGCCTCGTTGTCGCGCACGTAGGGATCGGGGATGGCCTTCGCGCGGGTGAGATCGCCGAAGACGTCGCCCGGCACCGTGGCCGGGAGGGTCTTGCGCTCGTTCGCCTGCCGCACCGTCCAGGAACCGCCGAGATCGAGAGTCTGCATGGTCCG
>CAZKKD010000122.1:0-2591 GCA_964553265.1 uncultured Planctomycetales bacterium
CTCATGCGGTTGCCGACGTTGTCGTCGTAGAGGATCACCTCCGGCTGCGACCAGTGGATGTGGCCGTCCCGTTCGATGCCGCCGCAGAGCCAGATGGGGTTCCGATGCGCGTATCCGGCCCAGTTTTCGACGCCGGGCGTGTTGCCCAGCACCTCGCCGCCGTGGAAGCAGAACCAGTAGAGGTACTTGCCGTTTGCGAAGCGGCGGACGAAGTTGGCGGTGCGCGGGTTCTTGACCCGGCGGCCGCCGGGGACGTAGGTCATCCAGTCGGCGTCCCAGGTGTGGCCGTCGTCGCGGCTGATGGCGTGGCAGGACCAACCGTCGATGGTGCGGTAGGTGCCGTAGAGGGAACCGTCGTTCATGGGCGTGGCATTGAACTCGCCGGCGATGGGCCCGCCGCCGGCGGGGGTGCGGATGCCGATCTCGCCATCGGGAAGCGTCTCCCACTCGTGCTTCGCCGGGTCCGGTTCGGTCAGGAGGTTGGGGCTGGCGAAGAGGACGCCTTCGTTCTGCACGAAGAAGCCGGGTCCGAACCCGCCCACCTTGCTGGCGCAGACGTAGGCCCTGCCCTTGTGGGTGAACGGCTTGCCGACGCCCCAGAAGAACTGGACCTCGCCGCCGTAGACGTTGTTTCGGTCGCATTCGAAGAGGCGCATGGGGATCTCGTAGCGCTCGGCCGACCAGGTGCGCCCGTTGTCGTCGGAATACTTGTAGGCGTACACGCCGAAGGAGTCGACCCGCGTGAAGGCCCCGCCGTCGACGGTCTTCACCTCGCGCTGGTTGTCCTTGTTGTAGGTGTAGAAGGCGTAGATGCGGCCCGTCTCCGGGACGCGCAGCGGCATGGCCCAGCTCGCTTCGGGCCCGTCGTCGGGTTCGATGTCGAAGGGGCCCTCCCAGGTCTTGCCCTGGTCGGCACTGACGACGGCGACCACGTGCTGGCCGGTGTCGCCTTCGTGGCCGCGACCGGTGGTCATGACGCAGGTCCAGGCGCCGTCGTCGTTCACGACGGCGTAGGGCTGGTCGCAGTAGCCTTCGCTGGGGATCTCGTTTCCGCTCTCGATGTGCCGCCTGTCCAGGCGCATGGGACAACCCCTTTGCTGGCCGTCGCAGGAAATGTGGTTGCCGGATGCTGGCGACGGAGTACAATCATCCGGACAGAAAAGGGCCTCGGTCATGCTGCTCACGGACCTCGTACAGTGAAAAAGGTACAGAAGAGTCTGCCATGGCGCAAAGAGAATGGATGTCAAGATGCAGCCAGCAATAGCAATATCCGGACATGTATGCGTGGCCGGCCGGCCGGCGATCCGCCGCGCCGAGGCGTTGCTCGAGGCGGGACGGAAGGAAACGGGCCTGCTGCTGCTCGATGGGGTGGCGCTCGCACCGGGCCCGGCGCACCTGATGGGCGGGGTGTGCCCGGCCGGGTTCCATGCCGGTACGCACCAGCACGAGGAGCTGCAGATCGAGGCCGCGCTGGCGGGCTCCTTCCGCTTCGTCGCCGACGGGGTGGAGACGCCCCTTGACGTGGGAGACGCGCTGGTGATTCCGCCCGGCCGGGCCCACGGGTGGCGCTGCACGGAGGAGGGGATCCTCCTCGGGGCCATGCTGGGGATCGAGGGGACGCGATGCGACGAACTGGCCGCGCACCTGGAGCGGGTGCTGCCGCAGGGGTTGGCCCGTGTCGAATGTGCCGGCCTTGCCGATGAGACGCTCCGCCTGCTCGACGCCGTGTCCGACGGCGACCGCCCGCCGTGGGGGCCCGAGCGCATCGGCACGGCCTACCGCTCCTGGCTCATGGCGGTGCTGGCCGCTGCCTTCCCGCTCGGGGGGTGGCAGCGGATGGCCACGCGCGGGGCGGGGCAGGGCGGAGCGGACCGGGAGGAGGCGGTCTACGCGCGGGCCATGCAGTTCATCGAGGCCAACTGGGCCCGGCCCGTCCAGGTGGGGGATGTGGCGCTGCATGCCGGCATCTCCGCCCGGCACCTCAACCGCATCTTTCGGAAGCGACGGGGGGAGACCGCCGGGCAGCGCATCCTCCAGATGCGGCTGCAGCAGGCGCGCCAACTGCTCCTGCGCGAACCGGAACGCCCGATCAAGCAGATCGCCTTCGCCTGCGGCTTCAACAGTCCGGCCTACTTCGCCGCCTGTTACCGGCGCACATTCGGACATCGGCCGAGCGAAGCAGCCTCCTGAGTTGCCCGCAGGCGGCTCAGCCCCGGGGGATCTCTGTCCACAGTTCGGCAAGACGTTTTTCGGAGACGGGCTCGCCTGCGCCGACCTCCTGGGCGAAGACGCTGACCCGGTATTCCTCCAGCAGCCACCGGTAGCGGATGAGCGCCGGGGGATAGCTGTCTTCGCGCCGCGCCGTCTCGAGGCGCTCAAGGCAGGCCTCCCAGAGCGGCGCCACCCGGCGGAGCTTCTTCGCGTCCTTGTGGGGAGAGTGGCGGGCGCGCCCGGTGCGGGCGCGGGGGGGCCTCAGGGAACGGGGGGGGGCGGGGAAGCGTTCGCAAGGCGGCTCCCGGGCGAAGGGGGGGGGTGGCCAACTGCGGGGGCGGGTGCGGGCGGCCGCGGGGGGGGGGGTCGGGAGGGTGGGG
>CAZKKD010000122.1:2601-9980 GCA_964553265.1 uncultured Planctomycetales bacterium
GGGACGAAGGGCGGGTGCGCCAGGGTGCGGGGCGGCGAACGGATGTCCGCACGGGTGGCGTCGGGGGGGTCGGTGGCGTTGAAGAGCTCGGCGGTGGCCTGTCGATCCAGGAGGATTGCGTCGACGCTCTTCGATAGCTCGTGGATGGCGCGGTTGAGCGGGCCGCGCTTTCCTTCGATGCGGCGCTCGAAGGTGAGCGGTTCCCGGATGGCGGGTTGCCCGTCGAGGAGCACGTGGTCGATGGCCTTGAGGAGGACGTCGTCCTTGAGGCCTTCCAGGCTGCCGCCGAGGGAGCCGAAGATCATTCCCGCCTGCTGGCCGATGGGCATGGACTTGCGCAGGCCCTTCACGCGCGCCTGCGGGGCGAGGGCGTAGAGGCGGCGGACGCCGGCGCGGTGGCTGGGGGCGGCGCGGTCGGGATCCTCGAAGAGCCGCAGCGCCACCGAATCCCCTTCGTCGACGAGGGCCGGATAGCCGTAACAGCGCCGACCGCCGACGCCGAGCTCCACGCGCTCGGGCAGGTCCCCCACGTCCCAGGCGGTCAGGCCGTCGCGCTGCCAGCGTTCGACGTGGGCGGTGTCGAACGGCTCGCGGGCCATGCGGTCGAACGTGGCGCGGAGGGTCGCAAGCTCGCGGCCGCTTTCGAGGATGCGGTCGTCCGCGTCGGTGACGGCAAAGCGCATCCGCAGAAACGCGGGCAGGTCGTCGGTGCGGAAGTCGTCCGGCGAGGCGTCCACGCGGTAGCGGTCCCGGAGAACGTCGACGAGGGCGTCGAGGAGCGGCGCGCTGCCTGGCTCCAGGATCTCCAGGCAGGCCTCGACCGACTGCGGGATGGGCACCAGCGGGCGGCGGAGACGCTTCGGCAGGCTGCGCAGAAGGTGCGCCAGCTTCTCGCCCAGCAGCCCCGGCGCCAGCCAGTCGAACCGCCACGCCGCCACATGCGGCAGCACGCCCACCGGCAGGCGGACGGTGACGCCGTCGTCCTCCTCGCCGGGCGCGAAGCGGTAGGCGAGGGGGAACCGTCCGCTCGGCAGGTCGAGGGTCGACGGGAAACGATCCTCGGTCAGTCCGCGCGGGGTGCGCAGGAGCACGTCCTCGGGGCGGAGACGTAGAACGTCGGGGTTCGTCGATTCCTCCGCGTGCAGCCAGAGCGCGAAGGCCGGGAGGTTGCAGACGTCCGCGGGGACGCGCCGGTCGTAGAAGTCGTAAATGCTGTCGCTGTCGACCAGGAGGTCCCGACGGCGTGCCTTGTGTTCCAGGTCGCGGACGTCCTCGACGACGGCCAGGTTGTGCGCCAGCGTCGGGATGGTCGTGCGCACGTCGCCCTGCACCAGCGCCTTTTCGAGAAAGAGGCTGCGCGCCTCGGCCGGCTCGATGCGGCTGTAGTCCACCCGGCGATTCTCGATGATCGGGAGCCCGTAGAGGCTGACGCGCTCGTAGGCGCGGACGTGGCCCGTACGCGCCTCCCAGTGGGCGCTGTGGTAGCTGCGCTTCACCAGATCGCCGGCCAGGCGCTCGGCCCACTCGGGACGGATCTCCGCGACGGTGCGGGCGTAGAGGCGGCGGGTCTTGACCAGTTCGGCCGCCATCACCCACTGCGGCGACCGTCCGCGCAGGCCGGAGCCGGGATGGATGGCGAAGCGGATGTTGTGCGCGCCGCGGTATTCGCGCCCCTCGACGACGGTGCCGATCCGCCCGAGGAGGCCGGCGAGAAGGGACTGGTGCAGCGTCTCCGGCGGGGCGGGTACGGTGTTTTCGCGCGCGCCGGTCTGCTGCAGCTCGTCGGCGAGCTGGGCGCGGATGCGCTGCCACTCGCGGACGCGGACGTAGCTCAGGAACTGCTTGCGGCAGTACCGGCGGAACTGGTTGTTGCTCGGCAGTTCGGCGCGCTTTTCGACGAGCGCCTTCCAGAGGTGGAGATAGGCGAGGAAGTCGGACGACTCGTCCCGCCAGGGCTTGTGCGCATGGTCGGCGGCGGTGCGCCGGTCGAGGGGGCGTTCGCGCGGGTCGCGGATGGAGAGCGCCGCGACGACGGTGAGGGCCTCGGCCAGCGCGCCGCGGTCGGCGGCCTCCAGGAGCATCCGGGCGTAGCGGGGTTCGGTTGCGAGCCGCGCCATGCGCCGGCCCATGTCGGTGAGGCGGCGGTCCGCGTCGAGCGCGCCGAGTTCGAGCAGCTCCGCATAGCCGCGGCGGATGGCCCGGCGGTCGGGCGGGTCGAGGAAGGGGAAGGTCTCCACCTCGCCGAGGCGGTGCACCTTCATCTGCAGAATGACGCCGGCAAGGGAGCTGCGGAGGATCTCCGGGTCGGTGTGCTCGGCGCGGCGGGCGAAGTCGTCGGCCGCGTAGAGGCGCACGCAGACGCCCGGTCCGACGCGCCCGCAGCGGCCCTTGCGCTGCTCGGCGCTGTCGCGGCTGACGGGTTCGATCTCGAGGTGCTCCACCTGCGTCTGGTGATGGAAGCGGCGGATGCGGGCGAGGCCGGTGTCGACGACGGTCCGGATGCGCGGCACGGTGACCGAGGTTTCGGCGACGTTGGTGCTGAGCACCACCCGCCGACGCTCGCCCGGCCGGAAGACGCGCCGCTGCTCGCCCGCGCTCAGCCGACCGTAGAGCGGAAGGATCTCGGTCCGCGGCAGCGCCCGCTCGGCGAGGGCCTCGGCGCTCTCCCGGATGTCCTGCTCGGTGGGAAGAAACACGAGCACATCCCCGTGCGGGTCCTCGGCCGCGAGTTCCGCCACCGCGTCCGCGACCAGCGGGGCGAGGTCGGCCTCCTCCTCCTCGGGGGGACGGTAGCGGACCTCGACCGGGTAGGTGCGCCCCTCGACGCCGACGACGGGCGCATCGTCGAAGTAGCTCCGGAAGCGCTCTACGTCCAGCGTCGCAGAACTGACGATGAGCGAGAGGTCCGGCCGCCGGGGCAGAAGCGTCTTGAGGCAGCCGAGGAGGAAGTCGATGTTGAGGGAGCGCTCATGCGCTTCGTCGAGGATGATGGCGTCGTAGCGCTGGAGCTGCGGGTCGCCCTGGAGCTCGGAGAGAAGGATCCCGTCGGTCATGAATTTGACGAGCGTCTCGTCGCCGGCGCGATGGTCGAAGCGGATCTGGTAGCCCACCTCCCGGCCGACCGGGCAGGCGAGCTCGTCGGCGACGCGCTCGGCGACGCTGGTAGCGGCAATCCGGCGCGGCTGGGTGCAGCCGATCTGGCCCGCGACGCCCTTGCCGGCTTCGAGGCAGATCTTCGGAAGCTGGGTTGTCTTGCCGCAGCCGGTCTCGCCGGCGACGATGAGCACCTGGTGGTCGGCCAGGAGGCGCCGGATGCGGTCGGCCTCCGCGGCGATGGGGAGATCCTCGGGGTAGGCCACCGCCGGGACCGCACCCGCGCGCCGGGCGCGGAGGGCGGCGGAGCGCTCCAGGTCGGCCCCGATGCGCGCCAGGTTCCGGTCCACCGGCTTGCCCTCGCGGGCGCGCTGGCGGGTGCGGCGAAGCTGCTTGCGCAGGCGCTGCCGGTCGGTGAGCATGCAGTCGCCCAGGCGTCCGACGAGCGCGCGGATCTGGTCGACGGCGGTGTTGCGATCCATGGCACGCGGGTCCTCGCTGGGCCGAATCGGAAACCGCCCAGCCTACGCAGGACGCGCCGGGCAATCAAGAGGGTGCGGCAGGAGTCAGGGCCATTCGGTTCTCCCTCTCCCTCTGGGAGAGGGCCGGGGTGAGGGCCCCGGACGGTGAAAAATCCCTCACCCTGACCCTCTCCCAGAGGGAGAGGGGACTTTTTCCGAATCGGCGGCGCCAAATTCAGAGCGAAATGGCAAGAATTGAATGACCCTGGGCAGGAGTCTGCGGGGAGTGCGCGTTGTGCTTGCGCCGGGGGAAACGGGGCGCGGCCCCGGGCGGCGTCAGTGCGAGGCCAGAACGCCGCTCAGCTTCTCCAGCAGCTTGGGAGCGAAGGGATGCTTCCGGTTGCCCTCGACCGCGTTCTCGGCATGCCTCAGGGCGACCTCGAAGTTGCCGGCCTTGGCGTGGGCCTGGGCGAGGGCGAACTCCAGTTCCGGGTGGTCGAAATCGTCGTCGTCGTCCAGCGCTTCGAGCGTCCGGATGGCGGCGTTGAGCGCTTCGCCTTCCAGTTTGTCCTGGGTCACCGAGAGCCAACTGGTGAAGAGCTTCGCTTCCGGGTTGTCCGGATACTCTTTCGCCATCGCCTTGGCGCGCGTGTAGGCGGTGGCGAAGTCGCGCTGTTTGATGCTCTGCATGATGTCGCGTCCGTACTTCACGCTCGGAAGGATGCGCGTCTCGATGAAGTTGTTGAGCTTCTCCTCGACCCGCATGATGAGTGCACGGGACAGCACCCGCTTCTGGCTGCCGCCTTTGCGGAAGTTGCGCACGAGCGCGTTCATCAGCTTGCGCCCGTCGTCGCAGGTGATGAGGAAGTAGGTCGTGATCCAGGCCGACGCGTAGTTCGGGGTCGGGTTGCTCGTCATCGACCATTCCATGTGGCTCAGGTTGACCATCTGGCTGAAGGGAACGAAGCCGCGGTCCGGGTAGATCTGGGCGAGGGTGTCGATGCGCCGGCTGGCGTAGATGGCGTTCGCGACGTTGTTCTTGTGATCGCGGGTCAGGTCCCACGACTCGAAGTTGGTCGCCAGACCTTCGTCGAACCAGACCGGGAGCTGGGTGTTCATGAACGCGTGGTTGAGCTGGTGCGTGCCCTCGTGGAAGAGGATCTCGATCAGCGCATCCTCCCCGTAGGAGCCGTCCGCGAAGAGGGCGCGCTTGCCCGGCATGTACATGCCGGCGGACCAGCCCGCGCCCGTCCGGCCGACCTCGTTCAGTGCATCCTGGTATCCGGCGCGGTCGGCCATGATGAAGACGCGCGGCTGGTCGTCCCGCTTGAACTCGCCCCGGAAGACCGTGCTGAACCGGCGGAAAAAGTCGTCCATCAACACCGTCATCTTGAGCGCATAGACCGGATCCCTGTCGGTGTGGATGATGTAGTTGCCATAGGACAGAACGTAGTAGGGGCCCCGCTTCCGGACGTGTTCCTCGGCCGCTTCCTGCTTCCTGGCGTCGTCCATGGCCAGGAATTCCTCGTAGTTGACGCGTCCGGCGGCGAAGGCCAGGGGCGTCAGCAGAGCCAGCGCCAGAAGGACGGATGCAAAGCGCGAGACACTGCGAAGCGGACGGCGGCAGAACATGAATGCATCTCCTCGGGAAGAAGATATCGGGGTGCGGCCTGATTCTCTGCGAAGGCCCGCCTTCGAAAGATACACGATTCATGCAAAGGTTGCACAGAAATCCCTATTAGATTTCTGTCAAAGAAAGACGTGTTTCACGCGCCGGGGAGGCTGGGAATCTGGAAAAAGATAGCAAAAAGCAACGAAAAAGCCTCCTGCACGGCACTACGGGCAGGAAGGGTGTGCGGTTACAAAAAAGGCTGGGCCTGCATGCGGACGATCAGCTGGCAGAGCCTTCGATCACCTCTGCGGTGAAGGTGAGGAGTTCTGCGTCGCCGGTGCGCCATGCGTCGGGGGCCAGGCCGGCCTTGTGCGCGCAGCAGTAGGACCAGAATTCCTCCACCGACCAGTTCTGTTCGGTGGCGACCTGCGGGAGAAAGCAGCCGCTGCGCATGCCCTGCCGGACGTAAATGCCATGGGTTCCGGCGGTAATGGACATCGGGTCGCTGCAGGGCTCCAATGGCGACAGCACCGAGACGTCGAAGGCAATCCGGTCCCAATCCGCCATGGTGAGGCGGTCGTGGACGAAGCGTGGGTCCTGTGTCGCGCTGTCGCGGGTCATGCGGGCGACGGTGACGCGCAGGGGATCGTCGCTGGTGAAGCAGCCGAGGCAGCCGCGCAGGCGATCCTCGGTCTTGAGCGTAACGAATGCACCGGCCAGCAGTTCGAGCTCCTGCAGCGCGGGGTCGGGACCGGGTACCTCGTACACTGCGCCTTCGAGCGCGGCGTGCAGGCTGCTGCGGACGATGGCGATCAGTTGCTGGCGGGCGGGATCCGAAAGCATGGAAGGCCTCCTTCGATCGGCGTCGGGACGGGCGAAGGAAGGGGCCGGGCCGTGCACTGGCGTGCGGCGGGTGGCCTACAGCTTGCCCTTCGCCGTGTTTTTGGGCGCGTTCTGGCGCGGGTCGACGATGACGCTCTCGGTGCTGACCTCGGGCTTGAGCGCGTACAGGCGGCCGTTGCGGTGGGCGATGAGGAGCGCCTTCACCGTTTCCGCGTCAAAGAGATAGCCGCCTTCCTTGCCGAGATCGACAATGGCGCGGCGGAGCAGGTCTTCGGCGCGCTCGTCGCTCACCTGGTTGGCGCGGCAGTCGAACTCGTGCGCGACCGAGAGGACGCGCGCCGCCACCGGGATGTCGCCGCCGCTCTTGCCGCGGGGACCGGATCCGTCGTACCGTTCGTGCATGAACTCGATGGCGTCGTGGACCTCCTTCGGGATGCTCATCTCGCCGAGAAGGAGCATGCAGGCCTTGCGCTGGCGCGTTTCGGCGTCGCCGCCCTCGTCCTTCATGGCGTTCGCACCGAAGAAGCTGTTGTCGTCCACCGCGAGCTTGCCGAGGTCGTGCAGCAGGCCCGCGAGCTGGATGTTGTTCCGCTGCTTTTCCGGCAGTCCGAGCTGGACGGCGATCCCGGTCGCGTAGGTCGCGACGCGCTCGCTGTGGCCGCGGGTGGTGGGGTCGCGCATCTCGGAGGCGCGGACGAGCACCTTGATGGTGCTGAGTAGCGTCTCGCGCTGTTCGCGCTGGCTGCGGAAGTTCTCCAGTGCCAGGCCGAGCATCTGGGCCATGGCGGCGCAGAGCTCCAGGTCGTCCTCGCTGAAATTGGCCTGGACGCTGTCGCTGGCGAAGTAGATGGCGCCGCTGATCTCATCCTCGTGGGCGGAGAGGGGGGCGCAGATGACGCTGTGGATCTGCTTCATCATGATGCTGTCGCGCGAGGAGAAGCGCGCGTCCTGCATCGCGTCGTTGGTCATGATGGCGCGGTGCTCCTGCAGGGCGCGGCGGATGATGCTGCGGCTGATCTTGCTGCCCTTCTTGCCGCTGACGCTGTAGTTGCCGACCGGGACGATGTTTCCCTTCTGCGGGTCGGGGGCGAAGAGGTAGGCCGCGTCGGCGTTCACCTGTGCGGTGCAGAACTCCAGCGCCGTGGAGATGAGCGCCTCCTGGTCGCGTTCGTCGCGGATAAGCCGGCTCAGCTTGTAGAGCGCGCGCAGGCGCAGCGCCTCCGAACCGTCGGCGGACGCGGAGGTGACGTTGAGGGTGGAGAGGTCCTCCAGTTGCAGCGTCAGGGTCTGGCCGAAGTCCTCTTCGGAATCGGTAAACTCCACCCCGCTTTCGCGGTCGTCGGCGATGCCTTCGAAGATGATGACGGTGG
>CAZKKD010000123.1:0-9969 GCA_964553265.1 uncultured Planctomycetales bacterium
GGCGCGCCCGCCGCCCTCGCCGGGGCGGCGGCCGACCGTCTGCGGGGCGCGCTCGGCCGACAACCCCTCGGTGGCGAGCGTCACCGCCCCGCCGGCCGGCGTCACCTGGACGGCGTTGAGAATCACGTTGAGGAAGACCCGTTGCATGAGATCCGGGTCCAGCAGCGCATGCGGCGTCTGGTCAAAGGCGCGGATCACCTCCAGCCCCGCAACCCCGGGAGCGTCGCCGGACAGCTCCAGCGCGCCCTCCAGCAGCTCCTCCACGCGCACCGCCACGGTGTTCGGCTCGCTCGGACGGGTAAAGGCCAGCATGTCCTCAACCAGGCGGTTGAGGCTGGCGGTGGCAACGGCGATCTTCTCGGCCAGTTGCCGTTCCTCGGGGCGGTCCTCCAGGGCGCGGTGGAGGAGCGATGCGTACAAGTCGATGCCGCCGAGGGGGTTGCGAATCTCGTGCGCAAGCTGGGCCGACATCTCCCCCAGCGCGGCCAGGCGCTCCCGGCGGCGCAGGACCGCTTCCAGTCGTCGCAACTCCGTGTTGTCGCGGAAGGTTGCGACCGCTCCGGCCGCCGCGCCCTGCCGCGTGCGGATGGGCGCGGCGCTCACCGACAGGCTGCGTCCGCCGCCGTCTTCGTCATCGGTGTCCAGCACCATTTCGACGTTGTTCGCGATCGTCTCGTTTTCCATGGTGTCGCGCAGAAGACGCGCCAGGTCGGCGCAGCGGCCGTCGAGGGCCTCCTCCAGGCGGACGCCGCGCGCGGCGCCGGTGAGGTCTTCCAGTCCGCCCCGCGCATCGGCGGCGCGGCGGTCTTCGGCAGGCAGGATGTCGGCGGCGGCGCGGTTGAGCGCGACCAGTTCGTTGCGACGGTTGATGGTCAGGACACCGTCGGCGGTGCTCTCCAGGATGTTGGCGAGGTAGTTTTTGAGGGACGAAACCTCTTCGACGCGGGCGGAGAGTTCGTCGTTCTTGACCCGCAGTTCGCCCGAGAGCTCCTCGACGCGGGCCTGCAGGCGCTCGTGGCTGGCCTGCAACTGGGCCGTGGATTCGTTGAAGGCCGCCATCACCTCGGCGAGATCGCTGATGTCCATCCGTTCCGGCGTCGCGCCGGCGGCGGCATCGGGAGCGTCCGGCGGATCCGGCGTGTCGGGGGAAGCGCTCATGCAGGCCCTCACTTGCGGTTGTCGGTAAAGCGGCCGCCCCGGTCGACGGGGGGGGCGGTGCCGTAGGCGCGCAGCATCTGCTTGCCCCGTTGCATGTTGCGCAACTGCCGCCCCTGGGCGTCGCTGCGGTTGCCGAGCGCGGCCCGGCCTTCTTCTTCCAGTTGCAGGACTTCGGCGAGGATGGTCTTGATCTCCTGGTGGACCGTCTCGACCGGCTGGCGCTCCTCGGCGGCAAGATCGCCCTTGGCCGCGTCCCAGGCCTCCAGGGCGGGCGCGCCGGCGGCGACCTCGGCCTCGATGGCTTTCATCAGGGCCTGTTTTTCCGAAAGGATGGTCATGAGCGCGTCCGTGTCGCCATCGCGCACAGCCTCCACCTGGCGCCGGCTGAGGTCCAGCACCTTGCGGTAGTGTTCGGCCAGGCGTTCCAGGTGCGCCCGCATTGCGTCGCGGGCGGTGTTGGCGTCGCTCATCTCCGTCCCTTCCATGCGATAACCACTGTGTTGCCGTTCGGCCAATCGATCCGCGCCCGGCTATTCGACCCGCTCGCCCCGTGCTTCGCGGAGGTAATCCAGGTCGGCGATGCGCCGGTCGTTCACCTGGGCCCAGTAGTCCTTCCCGAAGGCGTCCGCGAAGGTGGCTTCCTCCGCGGGCGGCGCGCTGAGCGCGGCGTGCCGGGCCTGGATGTACTTGTTCCGGGCCTCGTGCAGCCGTCCCATCGCCCGCAGGCACTCGCCCATCATGTAGATGATGTAGGGGCTTTCGCTGGTCTTCAGGCGATCCTGGGCCGTTTCGTAAACCGAATACGCCTGCTCGTAAAACTCGTCCCGGAAGAGCGACATGCCGAGGAAGAAGTAGGCGTTGCGATGCATCCGGCGCAACTCGCGCGCTTCCTCGCCCCCCATCGCGAACAGTTCCGGACCGAACCGCTGTTCGTCCAGGATGCCGGCAAGGAGCCGCCGCGCCTGATCTTCCCGCCCGAGCGCCTGCTCGGTGAGCGCCAGGAAGTAGGATGCGCGGAAGCGGCTGCGGTGGACATCGACATAATCGACCGGTTCCTCGTCCCTGCGAAAGCCGAAGGGGGCCGTGTCCGGGTTGTAAAGCTGGTACCGGTTGAGCGCCTCGCGCAGCACGGCCTGCGCGCGCCGGTACTGCCCCAGGGCGTCCTCGCGCAGGCTGGCCGCCGTCGGTGCGGCTTCCGCTTCGTCTTCGTCAGCTCCGGCCGCGCCGCCGTCGGCCGGGGCCGGGGCTTGCGAACGGCGCATCAGGGAACGCGCAATGCGGTAGTAGGTCTCGCCGAGCGAAAAGGTGGCCCAGCGCCACGGACGGGATTCGGGACCGATGCCGGGGCGCCGGCGCAGGTAGGCGAACACCTCTTCGGCGGTGCGCGGCAGATCGTAGGCCTCCAGCCGCAGTTTCCCCGGGTCCAGCAGCTCCGGAAAGGCCGCGGTCAGGAGCCGCCGGTTCAACCGCGTCACCTCCGCCGGCGTGAGCGAGGCCAGGCCCCGCCGCAAAAGGTCTACGGCCTCGTCGCCGAGGTCCACGTCGCGAAACGCGACCGGATCATAAAAGCTCGGCTGCACCAGCAGTTCGTTGATCGCCCCGAGCAGGCGGGTGCGCACCTCTTCCGAGGGCGGCTGGCCGGGGATGCCGCCGCGGAGGGCGGCCGCCGTCTCCTCGCCCATGAGCTGGACCAGGCGCCGCGCCGGCGAATCGGCCGAGGCGCGTCCGAGCGTGTTGAGGATCGTGACGAAACGCTGCCAGTCGAGCACCTCGTCCTTGCGCAGGAGGAAATCCTCCGGCGAGCGTTCCCCCTGCTTCGACAGCACCAGAGGGCTCTGCGGCCCGCCCAGGTGCTCCCGGTCCGGTTCGGTCAGCGCCCAGCGCATGTAGACGCGGCCGAGGTTGTAGAGCGACTTCATGCCCTCCGCGGTGCTGGTGCTCCCGGCGTTGAGACGGAACTCCTCTTCCGCACGGCGGTAGAGGCCAAGCGAGAGATACGAAAGGCCGAGCTGGTTGCGCACCTCGCTCGCGCGCTCGGACCGGCCGTGCCGCTCCAGGAAGAGGCCGTAGCTCTCCACGGCGCGCTCGTAGGCCTTGGCGGCGAAAAAAAGGCCGCCGGCTTCCAGAAGCGCCTCTTCGCTGTTGGGCGAGGCCGGATCGCGCAGGGCGACGCTCTCGAAGGTGTCGGCCGCCCGCATGCGCAGGTCGCGCGCGGACAGCTTCTCCTCCTCCCCGCCGAAGGGGCGCTTCAGCAGGAGATCCGCCCGGCGCGCATAGAGACGCGCGATCGGCATCAGCGCCCGCGCGCCGTCGGGGGGATAGCGCGCCTGGAGCGCCTCGTACACCTCCACGGCGCGGATCAGGGCGCGTCGCTGCTCCCGGGCCCGGCGCACCGCCTCGGTCCACTGCATCGACCCCGGCGCGGCCTGCTCCACCCACTCGACGGGATAGGTCAGCGATTCCGCCCGCTCGACATAGGCCCGGGCCAGGCGGTCCAGATCCCGCTGCACCTCGCGTGGATCCAGGAGCTCCGACACCGGCAGGTCCTGGCCCGCCGGCAGGCGGTCGAATGCCTGCCAGGCTTCGTCGAGACGGTTCTCGTCGAGGTAACTGATCCCCAGCCCCCAGAGCGAACCGATCCGGACATCCTCGAAGGGAAAGCTCTCCATCACGTGCGTCAGCAACTTGCGGGCCTCGGCCGGGCGGTCCTCCAGCAGAAGGCTTCGCGCAATCATCGTCATGGCGGCGGCCTGGATCCGCTCGTCCCCGGTCCGGGCCGCCATGTCGAAAAAGTCGTTCCGCGCGCGCCGCAACAGGCGGTCACGATCATCCTTGGGAGTCTGGCGCTCATTCCCGGCAAGGTGCAGGAGCCCCCCGGCCGCCATCCGGACCGGCGACGCGAACGGGTCGGGCGCTCCGCCCGCGTCGCCGACCAGAGCCCGCCCCAGCAGTTGCGGCAGGCGCTCCACCCGCTCCGGAAGCGGGCGCCCGCTGGCGTGCTCCAGCGCGCCGCGGACCCGACGGCCTTCGCGGCGGAGGACGTCCCACGTGGTGGTGCGCCCCACATCCATCACCGAGGCCACGGCCAGGTAGGCCTTGCCGCCCCGGAAGAACGCATCCTGCAGAAAGTCGACCGGCGGGCTGGCTTCCACGACCTCGGCGTAGGCGTCCGCCGCCGCCCGGAAACGCCCTTCGGCTTCGCCGCGCAGGGCTTCCCGCTCCGCGCCGATCGCATCTTCGGCCAGGTCACGCGCGTCCAGTCCGGCATCGTAGGCGATCCCGGCCAGGCGCATCCGCGCTGCGAACCGCTCGCGCCCCCGCGGGGCGTCGAGCAAAAAGAGCTGATACTCGCGGCGCGCGTCGTCGAGGCGATCGGCTTCGTCGTAGACGCGCCCGAGGTAGTAGTGCAACAGGTCTTTGTCTGTCGACCGAAGTTCATATTCTACAATCGGATACGTCTGCACGACCTCGGGAGGCGGCAACCCCTGCTTTTCGGCCCGGAGCAGCTCCATTTCGTCCTGGAAAAAGGCATCGCGAAGCGATTCCAGGCCCCGCTCCGCCTGCGAATGGTGCCCGAGCGCCAGATGGACCACGGCCCGCTGGAAGCGGATGTACTCCAGGCGTCGTTTCTTGCGCGCAGCCGCCTCGTCCCGGCCCGGAATTTCCGGACCGCCGGACTGGTACTGCCGGTTCCACAAGCGCTGTTCCTTTGGATCCGTCCGCTCGCGGAGCTCCAGCACCTCGGCGCGGTCATAGGCGCGCGCGGCTTCCACCCGGAACTCGTTGGCGCGGCGCGGGATATCGCTTACATCCCCCAGCAGGCGATTTGTTTCGGCCAGAAGCAGGTAGGGGTTCATGTATTCGAAGGTGAACGCATCCAGCTCACCCCGGTAATGCCAGATCAGCCGGCGCAGCCCCACCCGCGCCTGCAGCAGCAAACGTTCGCGCTCGGTCGGGGTCAACGGTTCGGTCGGCGACTGCACCTCCGCAAGCGCCCGCACGGCCGGGAAGTAGTATTCCTGTGGATCGCGCCGCCGCTGCCGGTCGGCCGTGGGATTGAGCATCGCCGTGATGGCGGCAAAGGCCAGCGCAAAGGCGAACAGCGCCGCCGGCGACCAGTACATCAGTCGCTCAAGCTGCGTCATGCCACCGATGTACTCTTCGGTGTTCTGCCCGACCGAAACGGCCTGATCGTCCGCCATTGCGCGTCTTCCACCCTTCCGAACCAACCCGCACCGGGCTCTTCCGCCGCCCACTCCACAGCAAACGGACAGAATGTTTCAACTCCGTCCGGAAAAACCTCTGCGTGCTCTCCCGGCTCCTCTTGCCCGCACGTTCTTTTATCGCCAGGCAGCCTCACCGCCCTCAGTCCGGACTGCGGCGGGACGGCGGTATTTCCCACCGGCCCAACCTGTTAAGTGTACAAAATGCATTCGCCCAAACAAGAGGTGGCCATGGTTTCCCCCCGACCGCAAGCGTTCCGTGCAACCGCTTCCGGACGGGGCAGAGGGATTCCGCAAAACTCTCCCCCGAAGTTTCCCCACCCGTCCGCTCCAGCAGCTTCCGCGGCGAGGCCGCGACGCGGGCGGAGCGATCCCGCCGGCAAAAGGCGGACAAACGAAAAGAATCTTGCATCTCCATCTCTATGCGGTACAATTGGTTGCGTATCCGCTGCGCCGAACGCATCCTGTCTCTCCCCACCGCACACCGTCCGGCGCAGGTGTCCTGCAGAGCCACAGCGCCGCACGCCGGACGGGGAGAAACCCGCGCATTCTCCCCAATATCTTGAAAAGGTTCGCGGATGCGCCCGCAATCTGACGATACGCACAGGTGGAAACTGTACTTGCGTCGCCCTTGACGTTCCGGGGCTCCGGCCACCGCAGGAAGTAGCCGCGCGTGCGAAGCTGACGTTCCGACGGCGGCTTCCCTGGCAGAAAGAGATTTTCGGCGCGAAACCGTACTGCGAGCAGATGCAGAACAGGGCAGCCCCCTGCCGCATCCGTCGCGATTCCGGAGCGTGGGGCATGTGCAAAATCCGTATTCTGGTCGTCGATGATGAAGCGGATACCCTGAAACTCTACAGAAGACTGCTCCGGGTGGACGATGCAGAGATAGAGACGGAGTCTTCGGCGCGACAGGCGGCCGAACGTCTGCGCACCGAGCACTGGGACCTGCTGATTTGCGACATCTACATGCCGCAGCTCGACGGGTTCGAAGTGATGAAGATTGGACGCACGTCGCTGCCGGAACTGCGCTGTATCGCCGTCACCGGACGCGGCACGGAAAAGGTTCTGCGAAAGGTCTTGACCGAAGATTGCTTCGGCTACGTGAACAAGCCTTTCGACTGGGACTATCTGAATCTGCTGGTGCGCAAGGCGCTGCGGCCGCAAAGCGGACGCTCCTGACCGGGCGCAACCGAAGCAAGGAAAACGACGAATCCCGTCTTGGACGCCAGAAGCTAAGGAGCGATCGGACATGAATCTCGCCGGCAAGATCTTCATCATCCTCAACATGATCCTCAGCGTCGCCTTCGCCGCCGCCAGCGTCAGCCTGTACGCGAAGAAGGTCGACTGGGTCCAGGAAACCAACAAGCACATCACCAAGCAGAACGAACTCCAGGCGAAGCTGGACGACAAGACAGATGCCCTGACCACCGAACAACACGAACACGAACAGCTCAAGGTTCTGTTTCGCGAAACGAAACAAAACTTGGAGAAGGAACGCGACGGCCTGCTGAGCACCGTGGCCGACCTGGAACGCGAAAACCGCGAGTGGGAGACGAAGGTGCAGTCCTTCGACACCCAGATCGCGAAGCTGCAGAGCCTCCTGACCATGGTGGAGTCGGACAAGCAGGCGCTCACCCAGGACCTGCAGCGCATCCGCGAACAGCGCGACAGGGCCATCACCGACCTCGAGTTCGCGCAGAAGACCGCGCTCGAGGCCACCGCCGACGTCAAGGAGCTCGAGGCCGAACTCCAGGGCGCCAACAGCCGGCTCGCGGCCATGCTGGAGCAGAACCTGGAGCTGCGCATCACGCTGGACACCTACCGCAACCGCTTCGGCTCGCTCGAGGCCGTCGCCGCCGCCGCCGGACCGGTCAGCGTCCGCGGCAAGGTGCTGAAGGTGGACGAGAGCGTGGACCTGGTCATCATCAACCTCGGCGAGGCCGACAAGCTGAAGACGGGGATGGAGCTGGTCGTCTCGCGCGGCAGCGAGTACATCGGCAAGCTCAAGATTCGCAACCTCTACGAAAACATGGCCTCCGCGGTCATCGACCGGGGCCTGACGGTCAAGCCCGTCCGCATCGGCGACGCGGTGGAGACCATGTAGCACGCCGCGCCGCGCGGACCGAACCACGACCCACCCGTCGGCGGCGGCGCCCAGCGCACGGCCGCCGACGGTGTTGTTGACCGACCGGAATGGGACTGCTGAAAGGTCCGGAATGAGCCACCCGCACACACAACCCGACCGCCCTTCCCGCCTGCGCGCGTGGCTGCCCTGGGGCGTCGCCGCGGGGCTGGGCGCGGCGCTGCTCTTCACGCTCCACGAGAGCCGCATCGCCCGCATGGAAGCCGAAACGCGGACGCTCCAGGCCCGCCTGGACGAACTGCGCACCGAGGCGACCCGCCCCATCGTGGTCGGCCTGCCCGGACCCATCGCGGACCAGAGCGAGCCGCGCCTCCCGGCCGCCATCGCCGCACTCGGCGCCGAAGCCGGCCGGACGGAACGCTCCGCCACCGCCCGCCCGCCGCGGACGGAAGACGTCGCCCCCGCCCTGCCGCAACCCGCACAGGTGGCAGACGGAACGAAAAAGGTTGAAACGGTTTCCGCGCGCCCGGCCAATTCCCGGGTGGAGGCCGCCGCCGTCGCAGCGCGGACCGAACCGGCAAGCCCGGACACCGCCGCAGCGGCGCCGACGGCGCACGAGGACGCCCTGCCGACCGGGGCGCTGGTCCAGAGCGCCTGCGGCGCCGAAGGCCGGGTCCTGGCGGCCGAACCGCAGAACCGCCGGGTCCTCCTGGACCTCGGCGCGGCGGACGCGATCCGCTCCGGAGGGCGCTTTACCCTCTGGCGCGACGGGATCTGCGTCGGCGAACTCCGCGTGCGGACCGTCTTCGCCGACATGACCGTCTGCGACGTCCTCGGCATGGGCGGCGAAGGCATCCGGATCGGAGACACGGCGCGCGAGCTGTCCGCGGACGTCGCGCTGGCCGGGTTTGAACACGAATTGAGCGCCTGTGCGCAGAAGACGAACATTCCAACGAGGCAAGGAGAGTAAGATGGTCAGCGACGACGATTTCGCTCCCGAAGATCTGGACGAAAATCTCGACGACGAAGAGATGGATTTCGAAGAGGACGACTTCGAGGACGAGGAAGAAGAAGCCGCCAGAGGACCGAAGACCCCGAAGGCGCGACCGAACGTCTACACGGCCCTGCTGATCGTCTCGGCCCTCTTCTACATCATCGCCCTCGTGGCCACCTTCGGCGAGTTGACGCTCTACTGCACCGAGCTCCCCTGGCAGCAGTAGCCGCCTCCCGGCCGCCCTTCCGGCGCGCGCCCCCCGCGGCCGCGCCGGCGCAGCGCCGGGCACGCCGAAACGGTCGCGACGCCCCGCGCGGAACCACCGCACCCGAGGAGCTCAACCGCCATGCGCCTTGTCAACCGCATCATGGGGCTCTTCTCCCACGATATCGGCATCGACCTCGGCACGTGCAATACGCTCGTGTACGTCGGCCGCCAGGGCATCGCCCTGTGCGAACCGAGCGTCGTGGCCGTCAAGAAGGGCACCAACCGCGTCCTCCTCGACGGGCAGGCGGTGGGCGAAAAGGCCAAGCGCATGCTGGGCCGCACCCCGGGCAGCATCGTGGCCATCCGCCCGCTGAAGGACGGCGTCATCGCCGACTTCGAGATCACCGAAGCGATGCTGAAGTACTTCATCAGCAAGGTGCACAACTTCGCCACCTGGGTGCATCCCCGCGTGGCCATCGCCGTGCCGAGCGGCATCACCACCGTCGAGCAGCGCGCCGTCCGGAGTTCGGCCGAGCGCGCGGGCGCGCAGCATCCCGTCTTCCTCATCGAGGAACCCATGGCCGCCGCCATCGGCGTGGGCCTGCCGATCCAGGAGCCCACCGGCTCGATGATTGTCGACATCGGCGGCGGCACCACCGAAGTGGCGGTGATCAGCATGGCCGGCATCGTCCACTGCGAAAGCATCCGCGTCGCCGGCGACGAGATGGACGAGGCGGTCATCGCCTACATGAAGCGCCAGCACAACCTGACCATCGGCGAGGTGACCGCCGAGCGCATCAAGTTCGCCATCGGCTCGGCCTACAAGCTCGACGAAGAGCTCACGATGGAGGTGAAGGGACGCGACCTGGTGAAGGGGCTTCCCCGCAGCGTCCGCGTCCGGAGCGAAGAGATCCGCGAAGCCCTGAAGGAACCGGTGAGCCTCATCCTCGACGCGGTCACCTCCACGCTGGAGAACACGCCGCCGGAGCTGGCCAGCGACCTCATCGACCGGGGCATCCTCATCGCCGGCGGCGGAGCGCTCCTGCGGGGCATCGACACCGTCATCGCCAAGGAAACCGGCCTGCCGGTCCACATCGCCGACGACCCGCTGCGCGCCGTGGTGCGCGGCTGCGGGGAGTTCCTTGAACACCCCGACGAATTCGCCCCCGCCATCCTTTCCAGCCAGGAACAGCTGTCGGGGATCGACGCGGGACCCGGGGCCCCCGCCCGGAGGTCCCGTGCGCGTTTGGCCCGGCCCGCCGCCACCGGACGCGGACAGCCGACGCCCCCTGCCGCGAGGA
>CAZKKD010000124.1:0-9800 GCA_964553265.1 uncultured Planctomycetales bacterium
GCGAAGCGGGAATGCGTCCCGATCCCGGAAGGAACCGCCCAGCGTCATCGACCCGTCCAGCGCAGTCACCTCCTTCGGCGCCGGAGGAAGGTGCAGCATGCGCAGGCCAACCGCCGCCGGAGCCCCCCTGGCCTGCAGTCGGATCTCCCAGGTGCCGCGGATTTCCTCGGGCGTCACGCCGAAGTCGTCGACCGAAAGATGCGCCGCAATCCGGCGGTCGTCCGTCTCCCCCCCGGCGGCCAGGGACGCGATGTCGGGATGCCCGGCAATGTCGGCCACCAGGGATCCGTTCAGGCCCTCGGTGGCGGAACCGGGCCGATAGATTCCGGAACCGTTCAGCAAGCCGGTCGCGTGGATCACGTTCCCCGTATCTCCGTCGATCAGCCGGAACTGCCCCTCCTCCAGCTCGAAGGCCTGCTCCTTCATGACAATCTCGGAGATCGGCCACTGCCCCCACGCCTTCGGCCGGAGGCCCTGCGGCTGCATCACGTCTTCCAGGTTGCAGTACCCATCCTCCAGGTACGCGACGTTGAGGGTCCAGCCCTTCAACAGAATGCGCGGGCGCCAGGTGCCGGACAGGAGGTCGAACAACGACCCTTCCAGCACCAGCTTCCGGCAGGTGAACAGGTCGCCCCGGAAGTCGGGCGATGCATTCTCCACCCGGATGTCCCGCAGGCGGATGCGCCAGCCGCCCAGGGGCCGGACCTCGGGCTCCACCTCCCCGATCCCAACGTCGGTGGCGAGGACCAGGCTCGCCTGCTCCTCCATCTCATTCCGGAGGGCACGCGCATCAATGAGTCCTGCCAGCACCCAGAGCGCCACCTGATAACCCAGGAGCAGCACGATCGCCGCCCAGAAGCGACGTCGCCGCACCAGGCGGCCGAGCCGTGCCCGCACTCCGGTCGAGCTCTTGTTTGGCTGATCCGTCATCTCGCTCCCGCTCGGCGCTACTGGCCGTATTCGTTCTGGTACCGATCGTTCAGCTTGGCGACTTCTTCGGCGGGAATGGGCAGGAGCTGACCGACGCCCTTCGCAATCGCCAGCGTCTGCGCCGCATCCTCCACCATGACCGCCGCCTTCACCGCGTCATGGACCGACTTCCCGATGGTGAAGACGCCGTGGTTCTGCATCAGGATCGCGGGCGACCGCCCAATCTTCCGGACGACCTCTTTCCCGATCGCTTCCGACCCGATGAGGCAAAAATCGCCCAGCGGTACGTCGCCGCCGAAGACATCCGCCATCGCCGTCAGCGCACACGGCAGCGGCTGCGCCGTCGCGGCCCACGCGGTCGCGTAGTTGCTGTGCGTGTGCGTGACACCGAAGACGTCGTCGCGCTCCCGATAGATGGCCAGGTGGGTCCACGCATCGCTGGAGGGCTTGAGGTTGCCTTCGACCACCTCGCCGTCGAGATTCATGACCACCATCACGTCCCGGTGCAGATCGTCGAACGCGACGCCCGATGGCTTGATGACCATGAGGCCGCTGTCCGCGTCCCGCGCCGAGACGTTTCCGCTCGTCCAGCGCACCAGCCCCTCGGACTGGAGCTGCTGATTGCCTTCCACCACCACGTCCTTGAGATCTTCCAGCATGCTACACGTCTCCTCTCGGATGGGGAACTACCGCCTGCGCCGACGCGCCGGGATGGTCGCGACGGCCGGAAAAACACTCGGCCCATGCGTGGGCGTCCTGTCACAGTGCTCCGCCGGGCGCGGCGCGCTCTTCCCGAAAAGAACGGGAACGGGAACGGGGCGCGACGCCGCGGATCGGCGGGATGCCGGTGCAACCGCCAGCGTGGGGTCGCACAAAAAGGGCTGTACCCCACGTACCGACCGGCCCGTGGAGCGATCCGGGAAGACGCGTGGCAGCGGTTCGTCCTGCGGAGCCAAAGCCACCGGGAACCCGCGCGCCGGTGCGTCCGCTTCCATCGGCGCATCGGGGTCCACCGCCAGTGCTTCCGGTGCGGGCGGTCGACAGGCACACCCCGAAGGAACGGCGAGGGCTCCGTCCGCTGCGGTACCGGGGCGCGGACGGGTACGCTTCTTCGTGCACACCACCGGGACCGCCCCCGGAAAGGTCGTCGGGCAGGAGAGCGCACCGCGCGCTTCGGGCAACCGTGCCCCCTGGGGAATGGCGAGGAAGGTCATGGAGAGCGGCGTGTCGATGGGTTGCGAACAGGTCCGTTCGCCGCCCAACGGCAGGAACGGCGCCACCGGCCGGACCAGAACCGGCGCCGTGCGGGCCGTCCCCGGTACCAACAGGCGCAGAATCGGCCGCGCCCGCATCCCACCGGACCCGCCGCGTGGCAGACGGTGCGCCGGCAACCGGAGCAGTTGCGGCTCATCGGGAATGGCTTCTACGTAAATCTCACCGAAGGCGTCGGCCTGGAAGGCACGAATCCGCTTCAGACGCACCAACTCCAGCATGGCCATGAAGTAGACGACCATCTCGTGCCGGGTGGTCTGACGACCGAAAAAGCTCCGGAACGAAACGCGGGGCTCGGCGCCGAGGCGCGCGACCATCTTCTCCATCGTCTCCTCGGTCGAGATCTCGGTGGTGACAATGGTGCCCGCTTCGGTGGCTGAGAGTTCTTCGGCGAGCTTGAGGAACGCGAAGTAGAGCTGGTCCAGGTCGGCGTCGATCGGCTCCTCGTCCGCCGAGGCCTCCGGAGGCGGGGGCGGCGCTCCGATGCGCGGAAAGCGGCTGCGCGCCACCTCGTAGAGCGATTCCAGCTCCCCGGCGGCCTCCTTGAACCGCTTGTACTCGAGCAACGCCTCCACCAGGTCGGCGCGCGGATCGATCTCCAGGGTCTCGTCGTCCTCTTCCACCTCCTCGGGCGGAAGCAGCATCCGGCTCTTGATCTCCATGAGCATCGAAGCCATGTTGACGAAATCGGCCCCCACCTGCACATCGAGAGCTTCCATCTCGCCGATGACCTTCAGGTACTCTTCGGTAATGTAGTGGATCGGGATGTCATGAATATCGATCTCATCGCGCTTGATGAGGTGGAGCAGCAGATCCAGCGGCCCCTTGAACCGATCTTCGACCTGGATGTCGATGACCATCGGCTGTCTCCGTTCCGCCCGGCCCCGGCAGGGCCGCGGCGCTAGAGGATTCCTGCGGCGTCCCGGGCGCGGTCCAGGACCTCCCGGGCCTTGGTCCGGGCGCGCTGCGCGCCGGCGCCCAGGACCTCCCGAACCCGTTCCGGGTGGGCTTCCAGGTCCCGGCGACGCTCCCGGGCCGGCCCCAGTGCGTCCAGGACCGCTTCGAAGAGCGCCTTTTTCGCTTCCCCGTACCCCATCCCGCCGGCGCGGTAGCGCTCGCGCCACGCCCCGGTCGTGGTCTCATCCAGGAACAGACGCAGCAGCGCGAAGACGTTGCACGTTTCGGGGTCCTTGGGCTCCTCGACCGGCGTGGAGTCGGTCACGATCCGGTTGATGCGCTTCTTCAGCGCCTTGTCCGGCGCGAAGAGCTCAATCGTATTGTCGTAGCTCTTCGACATCTTCTGGCCGTCCACACCCGGCACCACCGCCGTGGACTCGACGATATACGGATCCGGAAGGGTGAACACCTCCTGCCCGTACGCCTGGTGGAAGCGAGCGGCAATGTCGCGGGTGACCTCCAGGTGCTGTTTCTGGTCCTGCCCGACCGGGACGACTTCGCTATCATAGATCAGGATGTCACTCGCCATGAGGACGGGATAGGCAAACAGGCCGTGATTGGCCGCAATCCCCTTCGCCAGCTTGTCCTTGTAGCTGTGGCACTTCTCCAGGAGCGACATCGGCGTCACCGTGCTGAGCAGCCACGTGAGCTCGCAGACCTCCGGAACGTCGCTCTGCAGGAACAGCGTCACCCGGTCCGGATCCAGCCCCAGCGCCAGCAGATCCGTCGCGACTTCCAGCGTATACGCGCGCATGGCGTCGCGATCCTGGACCGAGGTCAGGGCATGGTAATTCGCAACGAAGTAGAATACGTCGCTCCCGACCTCCTGCAGTTCCAGATACTGCCGGATCGCACCGAAGAAGTTGCCCAGGTGCAGCTTGCCGGAGGGTTGGATGCCTGAGAGCACCCGCTTGCCCGCCAAGGTCGTCATCGATCCTTCCTCTCGTTCAGGTTCGTCTCGCTGGACGGGCCGATGCGGCATCAGCCTTGATTCAGGAAACGGAAGAACCGCATCAGGATGTCCTCGGGAATCAACAGGTCGACTCCGGTAAATACCGGTATCCGAATGAGATAGACCGTCGCCCGCGTCGCGACCAGGATGAAGACGAGAATCAGACCCATCTGCTCCAGGCGCGCCACCATCTGGGCCAGTTCGCGCGGCAGAATGCCCATAAGCACGCGGCTGCCGTCCAGCGGCGGCACGGGAAGCATGTTGAAGCAAGCCAGCGCCAGGTTGATCAGGATGGCATAGGCCATGATCATCTGCAGAATATCGCCCATCGACCCGCTCTCCGGCGCGGGCAGCAGGACTGTGCTCAGCCGAAGCCCCCCGGAAAAGAGCAGCGCCAGGCAGATGTTGCTGACCGGACCGGCCAGGGCAATCCAGAGCATGTCCTTGCGGGGGCGCCGCAGCCGTAACGGATTGACCGGAACCGGCTTTGCGGCACCGAAGGGAAAGCCCATGGTGAAGTACGTGATAATCGGCAGCAGAATGGTCAGAAAGGGATCAATGTGCTTGAGCGGATCCAGCGACAGGCGCCCTTTCAGGTACGCGGTATCGTCGCCGAGGAGATAGGCGGCCAATCCGTGCGAAATCTCGTGCACAACAACAGAAAACAGCACGGTCAGCACGATCGCCAGGATGAATTCGAGCGGCATGGGGAAATATCCGTCCTGATTGCCGGGTTCGAACCGTCCGGAGCGTCGGGGCTCCGGCAAGCAGACGGGGCCGCTCCGTACACCACGGAGAGGCCCCGTCCTTGGGAGATCCGACCTTATGGCGGGGGCGCGGAAGTGTCAAGCGAAATCAGGCCCCTCCCGGCCGCGGGGAAGCGTCATTGCGGCACGCCTCTGCCTTGACTTGCGTCCCCGCCTCCGGTAGCCTCCCTTCACCCGGGCGCGTCGACGGCGGCGCGGCGGCCGTGACGAAGCCGGTCAACCTGTATCTGGACGCAATCGGGCTTCCCGCAAAGGACGCGAACCGCACATGGACCGTCCCTCGTCGTCGTCCCGCATCCCGAAATCGCTCCGCAGGCTGCTCATCTGCGTCGGCGTGCTGCTGCCGACGCTGCTCGGCTGGATCTTCGCCCCCCTGCCCCGCCTCCGGGACGACATCCGCCTGCTGGCGCTCCTGCCTCCCGAACCGCTCTCCCTGGGACTGGAGGCCCGCCGGCTTGGGAGTGACCTGGACGACCTGATGCGATCAGGCGTTCTCCCCCCCGACGCCCTCCCTCCCCTTCTCACCGGCGCCCTGCAGCGTGCCGACATCCGCCTCCCTGTCGACCCGGAGCCCTGGCTCGCCTCCCCGCGGCGGAGTCTGTTTCGCTGGCTTCTCAATCACGAAGCCGCGATCGCCGTTTCCCTGCCGCGCACTACGCAGCGCGCCGCCATCATCCGCCTGGACAACCTGAGCCGTGCGCTCCTCTGGGCCTCCGGCCACGCGTCCCTGGACGGGCGGAACCGCCTGGCGGCCCGTGTGCTGGGCCAACCCGAAGCCGTCGCCGCGTACCGGGACCGGCTTCTGCTGATCGCCAGCTCAACGGAACTCCTGGATGCCATGCTGGCCAGGCAAGCCAGGCCATCCCCCGACGATGGATGGCCCCCCCTTTCCCCGTGCCCGCAACGCGGCCTCCTGGTCCGCTACCGCAAACCCCGACCGGGCGACCGGGCAGACGCCGCAGCAACAACGTCCCCGGGCGCCATCGAAACGCTCGATGCCTGCCTCTCGCGCAGCGGCGCCCAGCTCTCCTTCCGTTGCCGCACCACCCTGGACCCCCGGCAGACCGCCGCCGTCCTGATTGACGAAGAGACGGCCCGCTGCCCGCTTACCAACGCCCCCCTGCCATCCCTCGGATCCGGCGACGTGGCGGGACTTGACGGGTCGCTCGCACCGGGGATGACCTGGCGGACCCTTTCCCGTCTCGGCTGGCCGCAGACGGGGGCACCCTCCGCCGGCAGCGACGACCCCATGCTGACGCTGGCGTGGCAGGTATTCCACCGGGCGTTGGCACAGGAAACCGACGGCCGGTTTGCGGTCCGCGTACGCGCCTCCCGCCCGGCCAGGGACGCGCTTGCGGTTCCGGAGTTCCTGGGCCGCCTCGGTGTGCACGATGCCGAACGCGCCGCCCGCGTCCTGAACAGCGAAGCCGCACGCCTGGTGGAACTCTTCCGCGCGCCCGGCGGCAATGCACTCTGGGAATCCGTCCGCAGGCACACCGAATTGCGGCCCGGTGATGCCGCTGGAACCGAGCCGACACAGGTTCGGCTGCATCCTGTCTTTTTTCATGGCATGCAACCCTGGTGGCGACCCGCCCGCTCCGGATCGCTGGTTGGCGGCTCCCATTGGCCTCCCACACCATCCGACACGCCCCCCCCCGCCGGGGCGCCATCGCTTCCGTCACACGCCCGGGCCCTGCCCACCGACCCATCGGTCGGCGGCGTCCTCGCAGCCCTGTCCGCGGCGTGGCGCATTCCGCCAACGGAGGCGGAAGCCTGGACGGCACTCCTCGTCGACAAAATCCAGACCCATGGGTGGATCGAAATTGAAACCCGACCCGTAGCGCTGTCGGCGATTGCCCGATTCCGCGCGTTGTTGGAATCGGTCCCGAGCGGCCACCTGAAGCTCTCGTTCCGGCGCGACGCATCACGGGGACCGGGTCCCGCCGAACCGGCAGAACTTTCGAACCCGGGCCGGCGGGCGCCGGTTCGATTTTGTCTTGACATCAGCGGGTGTGTGGGAGTAGACTCTGCGCCGCTGATTCGGAGCGTGAACGCCCCTGCGGCGCCACATCCGGCAGCCCCCCGCGCGGAAGTGGCGGAATGGCAGACGCGCTAGCTTGAGGGGCTAGTGAGCTTCATTGCTCGTGGAGGTTCGAATCCTCTCTTCCGCACCATGCAACGGCAGGCCCGCCAGTCAGTTACGCTGGCGGGCCTGTTTCGTTTCCAGAACTTCGGCCGTCAAGCACAAAGCCACACAGGCGCAAACGCGCTGTCGGCAGTTCACCCCATCCCCAGGTGTTCCCCGGTCCGGCCCGTTGACAGCAACCGCTCTTTCCTGTTGCCCGCGCAGGCATTGGCCGCTATACTTAACCGAAGTCCGGCAGACGGCTCACAGCCCCGATAAGGAGGGAGACCATGTTTTCGAAGCTTTCGTATACGTGGCAGATCATGGGCGCAAGCTGGGAGGTGCTCAAGAAGGACAAGGAGATGGTGCTTTTCGCACTGCTCTCCGGCATCTGCTGCCTGATCGTAATCGCCTCCTTCCTTCTCCCCCTTGCGCTGACCGACGGGCTGACACTGCCCGAAGAGGAGATGACGGCAGGGCAACAGGTCCTGATGTACGGGCTCCTTTTTCTCTTCTACTTCTGCAACTACTTCGTCATCACCTTCTTTAACTCCGCCATTGTCGCCTGCACCGTCAAGCGCCTTGGCGGCGGGGACCCGACCTTCGGGGACGGCATCGGCTTTGCCCTTTCGGCCCTGCCGCAGATTCTCGGCTGGTCGCTCCTTTCGGCAACGGTGGGGCTGATCCTCCGCGTCATCGAGGACCGCAGCGAGCGGGCGGGCCAGATCATCGCCGCCCTCCTTGGCACGGCCTGGACGGCGGTCACGTTCCTGGTCGTGCCCGTGCTCGTGGTCGAAAAGAAGGGGCCGATCGCCGCGTTCAAGCGGAGCGTGTCGCTGTTGAAGAAGACGTGGGGCGAGTCCCTGGCGGGGCACTACAGCTTCGGCTTCGTCTTCTTTCTCCTGTCGATTCCGGGCATTGCGCTGATTCTGGCCGGTATCTTCGGGGGTGCGTCGGTCGGGTCGGGCGCGCTGGCGATTGCAGGCATCGCGCTCGGGGTGATCTACCTGCTCGGGCTCGGTCTCGTCCAGTCCACTCTCCACGCCATCTTCCGCGCCGTCGTCTACGCCTACGCGGAGACGGGCACCGTCCCGGAGGTGTTCGACGACCAGTTGCTGCGGACCGCCATGGGCCCGCGCACCTGAGCCGTCGCTTCCCCCCCGCAGGGTGGCATACGGAGCACGGACAGGCCACCGGCCCGGGGGAAGCCCCGGGCCGGCGTCTGTTGCATCGGGATGGCTGCTGTCCAGTCGCGCCGGGCTCCGCTCGGAAGGCCCACCGCCTGGCCCCGGGACGGGGCCTCAGTGATCGAGGGCGTACTGGTAGACCCCTTCGGTGTATTCGGCGATGAGATCCCAGCTGAACCGGGCTTCGACCGTTTTGCGACCATTCTCGCCCAGCCAGCGCGCGTGCGCCCAGTCCGCCATGACGGTCCCCAGGCCCCAGGCGATGCTCTCCGGATCGGCATAGACCTTGATGCCGTTGCCGTCATGATCGACAAACTCATCCGGGCCGCCGCGGTCGGTGACCACCACCGGCTTGCCCGCGGCCCAGGCTTCGAGGACAACGATGCCGAAGGGCTCGTTCCGGCTCGGGATGCACGCAACATCACAGGCACGCATGACGTCGACGAACTCCCCGCGCGGCAACTGGCCGACGAAACGCACCCGGTGATGCACGCCCAGCTCGTCGGCGCGCCGCTTGAGATCGTTCTCCATCCCGCCCGCGGTGGCGAAGACGAAGTGCGCGTCCGGCTGCGTCGCCAGCACCTTTGGCACGGCCTCCAGCAGGAGATCAGGGCCCTTCTGGATGCCGGCGCGACCGACGAAGAGCACCATCGGGTCGACCGGCCCGACCCCGTAGCGGCCCTTCACCTCGCCGCAATCCACGAAGCCGTCGAATTCGTGCAGGTTGACGCCGTTGTAGACGACGTGCGTCTTCCAGTCCGGGCACTGGTAGAGGCCCATCACCTCGTCGCGCATGTGGTGGCTGACGCAGATGACCTGATTGGCGCAATAAGTGCCGAAGCGCTCCAGCTCGCTCTTGCGGTGCGGCTCCCCGTCCTCGTACCAGACATTGCCATTGCGCCCGAATTCGGTGGAGTGCATCGTAAAGACGCCGTGCAGACCCCAGCGCTCCTTGACCTCGGTCATGGCCTCGGCCGCCATCCAATCGTGGCCGTGCACGATATCGAACCGGCCGTTGAGATCTGTCACGTGCAGAAAGCGGTCCACCATCGCCTGGTTCATGTTGTGGATTTCGTGGAGGAAGTCGCTGCCGTTACTGAGATCGACAAAATAGTAGTGCACCCCGTCGTTGAGGGCGTAGTTGTCCTGGCCGGGATCCCGGCGCGTGAAAACGTGCACCTCGTGCCCGCGCCGCTGCAGTCCGGCCGCCAGTTCGGTGACGTGCACAGCCACCCCGCCGGCTCGCCAGCCGTGAAGGGACTCCCAGGAAAACATCGCAATGCGCATGGACTCGCTTCCTTTCCTTCCGGGACCCGCTGCGGCGCGGCGGCCGAACGTGCGGCCCCCTGTCGGGCCACCGGTGTCCGCGCCGGGCGTCGGGAGCGACCCGGCCATTGCCGGCCGCATTGTGCATGGTGGAGCCCCCTGCGCCCTGCGGGATGGTATCACAGCGACCGCCGCAACCCAAGGAAAAGCGCCGGATTCCGATCGAGGTTGCCCGGCCCCCATTCGCACCGCCCTGCCCCATCCGCTTGACAGATTTCGGGCGCGCCCTTACAAGCAATACGGTTCAGTTAAGCGGTGGCACGGCCATCTTGGCCGTGAAATCA